>CALHKJ010000147.1 GCA_938033975.1 uncultured Saprospiraceae bacterium
TACCAGATTCTCCAACTCCCCTTTTACCACTTATGATACTATAAATTAATTTGATTTTCCTGAATACAACATTCTCAAGAATGTAACTTATCAGAAAGAAAAAGATAAGGCAACTTACCAATGTAAAGCCTAAAATAATAAGGACTGGACGTGAACTAGTTGAGCTAAAATTGAAAACTTCAAACCTAAATAAAACCGCAAGTAAAATTGCATTAAGTACAACTATAGCAAGTACTATAGCAAAGGTGATCTGTCGGATTGTTGCATTTTTAAACATTTTCAGAAATCAAATTTGTAGCCTACTCCTTTAATTGTTTGAATATATTTACTCCCTATTTTTTCTCTTAATTTACGAATATGAACATCAATTGTTCTGTCTCCAACAATCACATCTTGCCCCCAAACTTTATTAAATATCTCTGTTCTGCTATATACCTTGCCCGGCTTAGATGTTATTAATTTAAGCAAATTAAATTCTTTTTTAGACAAATTAATTTTCTGATCCCCTAGGAACAGTTCATAAGTTTCGAAATCTATGGAAAGATCGCCAAAGTTCTTTATTGACTTCTCTTCTTGAATATAATTAGAAGGATGCCTTCTCAATAGAGCTTTAATACGACTAGTTAGTACTCTTGGCTTAATCGGCTTTGAAATAAAATCATCTGCACCATTGTCTAAAGCATTAATTTGGGTGAAAGATTCGGATCTCGCAGTCAGAAAACAAATCAATATGTCTGAATTTTCTTTTTCACTTTTAATCTTTCCACAAACTTCAAAACCATCCATTTCTGGCATCATGATATCCAATAAAATAAGATGTGGTTTTGAACTGGCTACTAACTCTAATGCCCTTTCTCCATTCGTAGCTGTATCCACAAGAAAACCTTCTTTTTCTAAATTGTATTTGACAAACTGCAGAATATCTTCTTCGTCATCAACCAGCAGTATTTTAAATTGTTCTGTCATCTAAATATTGACTTATGAATAAAGCAATCTAATTTCAATTGATTTAAAGATCATTTATTTTTATTATTTATGCTCTTTGTATTCAACAAATTGGATACACTATCCATTACTTCCGTAAATAACTTTTTGTCATTCTTAAGATTGTCTAAATAGGAATCCAACTCTTTGACTGTTTGTCCATGTAATTGTAAAAATTCACTTTCCAATTTTGTTCTCAGACTATCTCTATCGTTTTTTGCTGATCTAGAGATATAAACATCCATAAAGTACATATCTGCAACTTTGACAACAAGTGATGCCTTTTCTTCATCTTCAATAGTAATACTATTCTGAGTTGTATTATCACAAGCTAAAAAACAAAGTAGAAAGAATATGATTATAAATCTCTTCACTAATAAATTAATTTTTTGGGGAACATCAATTCTATAAGATTTGAATTACTAGGATGTAAATCTTCCCACTTTTTAATATCTGCTTCGAAATGAGCAATTCCACAAGTAGGAAGATTATCAATATTTAATTGTGCAAAGTGATTAACCAAATGAGTAAAACCTGGATTATGTCCAAACACTGCAAATGAATTTATACTAATATCAGTATTTTTTATAATATATAAAATGTCTTCCACAATAGCATGGTATAAATCACTTCTAACATCAATCTCATTAGAAATCTGAAGTTTCTCATGAAATATTTTTGCTGTGCTTAAGGCCCTATTGGCTGGGCTTGAATAAATATGTTCAATTGCCACTTTAGGACGTTTTTGGAGATAATCTGCCATTTTAGGAGCATCATGGAGCCCTCTTTTATTAAGTGGACGGTCAATATCTTTTAAGTTAAGATCAGACCAACTACTTTTTGCGTGCCGGATTATAAAAAATTGCTTCATATAAGATTCAAATAAACAAAGAAAGAACAAAAATATACATATATTTATCTGTTAAGCTAGCTGATGAATCTATATCTCAAAAATATTGAACAAAACACTGAAGAAAACCTTTGGTTAGAAGCAGAAACTTTGTTCGAAAAACAAGGAACTTTTAAGAAAACAACTAAGATCTCCAAGACTCTTTGGAACATCATTCTTTTTGACGAACGTCAATTTGAAGTTGAAGTATTACTACGAAGCAACAAGCCAAAATTTACTTGTGAGTGTGACAAATTCTACGAATCAGGAAATTGCAAGCACATTGTTGCTAGTCTAATTCATATAAAGGAAGAAATTAGTTCTCAAGAACTTGCCCGTGAAAAGGCTAAAGCGAAAGAAAATTTGCGCAAAGCAAGAGAGGCAAAGTACAATGTAAAATCCATTCTTGATAAAGCCCACCCAGAAGAATTAAAAAGATTCGTTCGAGCTTATGCAAATATGGAGAATTCATTTTCGCTTGCTCTCAAAGGTCATTTTGCTAATAAAATGGATCTAGAAAACAATGACCAAAAATATAAGCAACTCTTAGATGCGGCTGTAAAACCTAAAAACTTCAAACATCTAAATTTAAGCACTACTGAAAAAAAGGATTTTTACCGTCTTGTTGATAGTCTATCTAGCCAAGCAGAAGATTGCTTAACACTCAAACAATACAGAGAGTGTAAATATATCTTAATGCATGTAATAGATAAGATATTTTATGTACGAAAAAATTACAATCACAATCCTAAAAGATTAGAATCTAAAGAACTTATTATTCTAAAGTTTTTTTCTGAACTATTAGAGGCAAAAATGCCTCCTGAATTAAAATCTGAGATTTATCAAGATGTGTTAGAACTAATAAATAGATCCTACTTTGTACCAGCTGACATTAATCTAATACAATCATCAGTTAAAGGCATAGATTTTAAAGCTGAAGATGTTGAAGCTTTTGTAGATAAATTGGTTCCTACAATTAATGATAAAAACGAAACTAACTTTAATTATCTTGCTAGTTGTCTATACTTCTACCCCAAGAATAAACAAGTACTTGATATCATCTTGAGCGAAATCAAGTTGGATAAACTAATTGCCACTCTTCAACACCTACATAAATTAAATCAACTCCCTCTATTGATTCTGATATTGGAAGGTTTGAAAAAGAATAAGGTAGAATCAAAGGCTATTAATATTTTAGCATGTAAGGTATATTTTACTGGTAATATGGTTAAGAAAGGATTACCATATTTAAAGAGCATGATTTCAACAGATAAGGATACAAGCCTTGCTATTGGAATGGTGAATTTTATTGAGGAAGAAACTCGAGAAGATTATATTGAGGAACTCAACAAGATTTTTAAAGATACTCAGCAGTACGAATTATTAAAATATTATAAGAACACAAGTCAACTTGAAAAAATAGCCGAAGAGTTAAAAGGTGGGTCAGAATTATCACTATTATGGGAATATGATGATCTGCTTCTTGACCTTGGTGAAGAAGTTCTTTATGAATTATATGTATCCACTTCAAAAGCACATCTTAATAATTATATCGGTGCTGCAGGAAGAGATGCAATACTCACTTCAATGAACAGATTAAACAGTCTTGGTTTAAAAAAGATGAGACGGAATCTACAGGATGAAATTAAATCTGAATTCTCACATAGAAAAATAATAGCGGATATTTCAAAACTTTAGCATGAAACTAGAGGGATGTATTTTTGATATGGATGGGGTTATCATCGACTCTGCAAAATATCACTATCAATCATGGAAGCGAATGGCAAATATGTTTGGTGGAGATTTGACTGTAGAACAAAATGAAAAACTCAAAGGTGTAAGTCGCATGGGCTCTTTAGATTTTATCCTTAAAGAAAATGGAGTTGAAAAGTCTGAAGAAGAAAAAATTGAACTTGCCAAAAAGAAGAATCAATGGTATCTCGAACTAGTAGGTACACTTGATCAACTAGATATTTTACCAGGTGTTCTCAGCTTTATCCAAAAAATGGAGACATTAGAAATTCCAATAGCCCTAGGATCAGCAAGCAAAAATGCTGTAACTATTTTAAAAATGATGAAGGTAGATCACCTCTTTACCACTCTGGTGGACGGTAATTCAGTAGAAAAATCCAAACCAAATCCAGAGGTTTTTCTAAAAGGTGCAGCTGGACTAAACATTAAGCCTCAAAATTGTATTGTATTTGAAGATTCTTCAAAAGGAATCGATGCCGCTATTGCAGGTGGCTTCATACCCATAG
>CALHKJ010000148.1 GCA_938033975.1 uncultured Saprospiraceae bacterium
AGGCAGGGTAGAAAAGCAGAATTTGTTAGTAGACCTAAACAAAGGGGAGAAATGGCTGCAGAGAAGAAGGAACAGGAAAGATTGGATGCAGAGAAGAAGGAGCAAGAGAGATTGGCAGCAGAGAAGAAGGAACAGGAAAGGTTAGCAGCAGAGAAAAAAGAACAGGAAAAATTGGCAATAGAGAAGAAGGAACAGGAAAGGTTAGCAGCAGAGAAGAAGGAACAGGAAAGGTTGGATGCAGAGAAGAAGGAAGAAGAGAGATTGGCAGCAGAGAAGAAGGAACAGGAAAGATTGGATGCAGAAAAGAAGGAACTGGAAAGATTGGATGCAGAGAAGAAAGAAGAGCAAAGGTTAGCAGCAGAGAAGAAGGAACAAGAGAGATTGGAAGCAGAGAAGAAGGAAGAGGAGAGGTTAGAGCAAGAGAGGTTGGCTAAGGAGAAGGAGATGATTTTGGAAGAACAAATAGAAGAAGAGAAGCCACTTTCAAAGAGAGATGAAAGAAAGAAGAACAAAGAAGTTGATGTTGAAACTGATATTACCGAACTCGTATTAAGTAGCATCTTTTATGATCAGGAGGCAGAATTGCTAAATGATGAAACAGTAGCAATACTTGATAGAATGATTGTTAAATTAAAGAGTGCGGGGCAATCAAAGATTATGATGACCACTCATTCTTTACCAGAAGGTCTACCTGAATTTGAGTTGATGTTTGCTATCAGGAGAGCAGAAAAAATTGCTCAATACATGATAGATAATGGGATAGATGAAAATCGTATAATATTGAAAGGAGTAGGATCTGCTTATCCTTTTGTCAAGAAAGTTGTCGATGAAGAATTATACAATAACAATAAGATGTACAACAACAGGGTAGATGTGAGCTTGGTCAATAATGCGGACAACAGTATTACTGCTCAACCTAATCTTGATGAGAAATTATTGAGTACCAAGTATCCGCTTTATCAAACTGTTACAGAAGACGTTTACTTTAGAGTATTTGTCCATGAAACAGAAAAGAAAATGTATAAGAATAAAATCCTTAGATATTACAATGACCTACTCATTGAAAGAGATTTAAGTCTAGGAGTATACAATTATTATGTTGGCTTATACACAGACTTCAAAAGTGCATTCGAACTAAAACGTGAACTTGAAAACAGGAATATACCTGAAGCCAGAATTGTAGCATATTACAATGGCAATGTCATTAGTCTGAAAGATGCTAAACTTTTGCAAAGCGAATATCCTGAGTTGATAAATTATATTGAGATTAATCAATAGGTGTAGACGTCAGACGTCAGACTTCAGACTTCAGACGTCAGACGTCAGACTTCATGAGTCCTCATGAAATAGGTTGACAACTTAAGGGTCTGAAGTCCAAAGATTGTGGATAACTTAAATTGTTAAAAAATAGTAATTCAAATATCTTGTTTGGTCAGAATGAAGCAGCGACAGGCTCTGCTGGGGAGCAACTTGTCAAGGAATAATTCTGACCGGTGAAAATATCAATCATTGTTAAGTGGCTAATCTTTTTTAGTCACTTTTTTATTTCATTCTCATTTTTATCGGCAATGCCTTCTAAAACCCAATCCGCTCACTTTTTACATTTCTTATATGATCATGTAATTTTATACTCGGATTAAATTCTGGATCTTGTAATCTTTGCTCTAGCCTTACTGGTGTTTCCCATCCAAGTGATTCTTGCTTCCGTTGATGATTATACTTGTAAATCACTAGACTCAATTCCTTCTGTATTTTGCTTTCTCTCGATAGATTCATTGTTGGAAGTAAGTGGTGTTTAAAAAAACCATTTCTCTGTTCGGCATAACCATTCTCAAGACAACTTCCTGCTACACTGATTTGTATTTCTAAATTGGAAGCTTTTGCTAAGTAAGTTCTAGAAAAATATTGCTTGCCTCCATCTGTATGATGTATACAATTTACCAGATCTTTTCCTTTGCGTAAATCTACAAATTTGTCAAACGCTATTTGTGCTTCTAATGTTCTCATTCGTTTTGACAGACAATAACCTACTATTCGATTTGAGAAAATATCTGTTAAACAAAACAGATAGTACCTACTTCTAAATATATACAAATACGTTATATCGCCTACTATTACTTGATTTATATCATTGATTATCAAGCCATTTATCAAATTTGAATAATTCCAACTTTGATAACATGATTGAGTTGTTACTACTTTGATACGCAATGGTGCTAGACTTAAACCAGCCTCTGACATCAATCTTTCAAACTTTGTGATCCCTATCTCATACTTGGATTTAATCTCAAGATTATGAAACAAACTTCGACTTCCCGCTCGCCGATCTATTTTCTTTCTATAAAGAACTACCTCTTCTTTAATAGCCTTTAATAACTCTTGCTGAGCTCTAAATCTTATCAGTTTTTTCCTAAATCCTTGCCTTGTGATTCCAAAGTAGTCGTAAAATCGCTCCATTGGTATTCCATGTTCTTTAGGACCGTCTTGCACATCTAGCAATAGTAGGCAAATCATTTTTTTTCAAATCCTTTACCTAATTTTTCCTCAGCTTGCTTTATCAACTTCTCCTGAACAATAAGTTTTACCTGTTGGTCTCCAATTACTTCTTTTAGATTTTTTATCTCCTTCTCTAAAGACTTTATGCGATTATACTCAGTTCCGTCTGAAATAATAATTTGTTTTGGTAATTCCTTTGAACCAAATTTCTTTACCCAGGCTCGAACATTATTGGCTTTGACTTCGTAAAGCTTTGATACTTCCGAAATTGATACCTTACCAGATTCAATTAATTGAACTTGTTCCTTACGAAAGGACTCACTAAATCTACGGCGACGTCTTTCTTCTACTGTCATAATATTAAATTTAAAGAAAGTTTTCCACAGTTTTGGACGTCAACCTATTCCATGAGAGTGCATCAGAGTTTTCCAGAAACCCAAGAGGTCAGGAGACCTTTGGGTATTTGTTTTCATTGAATGCTCACTTGCGAAAGGTCTCCCGACCTCTTCGCTCAATAAACCCAAGAGGTCAAGAGACCTTTGGGTATTTTGTTTTCATTGAATGCTAACTTGCGAAAGGTTTCCCGACCTGTTCGCTCAAAAGAACCATCTGACCTCTGACGTCTGACCTCTGACGTCTAAAAACCTATTCCGCTTCCTTCTGAAAGTGCGCCACAAAGTCATCAATAGACATAGCTCCTAAATCTCCTTCTCCTTGACGTCTTACGGATATGGTATTTGATTCCACTTCTTTTTCTCCAACAATCAATAAGAAAGGAATTTTCTTTAACTCGTTGTCTCTGATTTTTTTACCAATTGATTCTCCTCTGTTGTCAATGAATCCTCTGATATCTGCAGCAGCTAATTTTGTCTGTACCGCTTCACTATAATCATTGAATTTTTCCGATACATTGATTAAAACAAATTGTTCTGGAGTTAACCAAAGTGGGAATTTTCCAGCTGTGTGCTCAATCAAAATACTCATGAATCTTTCCATCGAGCCGAAAGGTGCTCTGTGGATCATCACTGGTCTGTGGCCAGCATTGTCAGAACCAGTATATTCTAATTCGAATCTTTCTGGTAAGTTGTAATCTACTTGGATAGTACCTAGTTGCCATGATCTTCCGAGTGCATCTTTGATCATGAAATCGAGCTTTGGTCCATAGAAAGCCGCTTCTCCATAAGCAGTAACAGTTTTCATATCTACCTCACTTGTTGCATCAATGATGGCAGCTTCAGCCGCTTCCCAATTCTCCACCGAACCAATATACTTATCTGGATTGTTTGGATCTCTTAATGAAATTTGTGCTGTAAAATCTGTGAAGCCCATCTTATCAAGAACCTTGACAGTAAGATCAAGTACATCCAAAAATTCAGCTTTTAATTGATCGGTTGTGCAGAAGATATGTGCATCATCTTGTGTAAATCCTCTTACTCTTGACAAACCATGAAGTTCTCCACTTTGCTCATATCTATATACTGTTCCAAACTCCCCAATTCTTAGTGGAAGTTCTTTATATGATCTTGGCCTATTGGCAAATACCTCACAGTGGTGAGGGCAGTTCATTGGCTTCAATAAAAACTCTTCTCCTTCTCTAGGAGTCTTGATCGGTTGAAAACTATCTTCTCCATATTTATCATAGTGACCTGAAGTAACGTACAGATTTTTATGACCAATGTGAGGAGTTGCCACCATCTTATAGCCTCTTTTTTCTTGTTCGCTTCTTAAGTAACTTTGTAGTCTTTCT
>CALHKJ010000149.1 GCA_938033975.1 uncultured Saprospiraceae bacterium
GAAGTGGTCACAACAAATCTGAGTGAATTAAATGCAGGATTAGAAGAGTTCGTTGAGCATTCTTATTATGAAAAATGGGATGAGCATAAATATAAAACAGATGCCAAGGGATATCCTTTAAGTCCTAATCATCCCTGGAACAAGGACACCATTCCGAAACCAGGAAAACAAAGTTGGAGAGATAGATACAGTTGGGATACATGCCCGACTTGGGATAGGATGCCGATGGAAGCTGGAGCATATTCACGTATGTATCTGACAGCTAAAGCAAATGTGGCACCACCTAGTCAATATCTTGAAAATACTGGACATAGTATGAAGATTAATGTCCCGAAATATAACCTGCCTGCTGCTCAGTTAGAATGGAAAATTCCAGAACACTGGAATGCTTTTGAAAGAAATAGAGCAAGAGCTTATTGTATTCCATATTCAGCTATGGTGGCATTAGAAAATTGGCAATTAGCTCAACAACTAATACGTAATGGTGAGACTGCAGTAAGTACTCCGTATGAAATTCCTAAAACAGGAACGCAAATTGGTTTTGGAGCTTGGGGAGCTGGTCGTGGATTCTTGACGCACCACTTGATAGTAGAAAATGGCTTGATTCAAAATTATCAGATTATCACCCCTTCTACACTTAATGCAGCACCAAGAGCACCTTGGGGTGCCCCAGGTCCGTACGAAGAAGCAGTTCTGAATACACCAATACTAGAGAAGTACGATAAACCAGAAGACTATAAAGGAATAGATATTTTAAGAGCGATTAGAAGTTTTGATCCTTGTATGCCTTGTACAACACACATAATGGCAAAAGATTCAGATCATGTGGTCACTCGTGAAGTAACAACATGTGCATGTGGAATCGAATAAAAAAACATTGATTGGAACCGTAGGTTATCATATTTTGGGAAACCACTCTATGCCTCCAATGCTTTTATCGCATCTGCAAGAGCTATCTTTTCCAGACCATATAAAGGTCGATGAGCTCAATTGGGGCCCCGTCGCAGTTGTGCAAATGTTTCAAGCAGAAGAACCAGCTTTTGAAAAAGTAATCATACTCTGTGCGATAGAAAGAGAAGGAAGAAAAATTGGTCATATTGATGTTTTTAAATGGTTGGGAAAGCTGCCTGATGAAGAACAGATTCAGGCATGTGTAGGAGATGCTGCAACAGGTGTGATATCCGTAGAAAATTTATTGGTCATTGGAGAATATTTTAAAGTTTGGAAAGATGAGGTCTACCTAGTAGATGTGGAACCTGGTCCTGAGGTGGCAGGAGAACAATGGACAATTGAGATGCAAAACGCTATACCAGAGATTATCTCTACTATAAAGAGGCTTGCTCTTACTGGAGTAGATGATGATATGAACCTGAATTTCTTACAAGGAAACACTATCTTTAAAGAGGAATCTGTTTCAAATTAAAGGAAGGTTATGGCAGAAGTAGAAAAATCAGCTTTAAGGGCATTATTCTGGAAGGATGAAATACTACAAATTCTCTATTGGATGGATGGAGAAGGGCTAGGAAGTGAAGTGCCTTTTGTGCAAGTTTTGTCCCTACTTAGCACCAATGAAGCAAACCTACTTTTTCACGTAGATAAATTGGTAAAGGATAAAGTTTTGATTGCTAATACTGAAGAGGTTTCGAGGACATCATTGATTCAGTTATCAGATGACATGAAGAAAGAAGCAGGAAGAAGATTCTCAGAAGCTTTTTCTGGTTATCAAAAAGCAGGTCATGGAGAATGTGGTCCAGATTGCGAGTTCTGCTATGGGAAGGATGGAGTTAAATTAGAAAATTGTGTGCACAATTGCGCATCAGCACATTAAGTAGATATGAAGAAGGTATTGTTTAGTGATGAAGAATTTAATGAAGCTTTAGAAAGGCTGGATCAATTGATGCGTGAAGCTGAGGATATTTCTAATGTTGATCATAAAGTACTTCTGTATAATGTGCTTCAATATTTTGATTCTATACATCGTGAGCCTTTGTCTAGAATAATGCATGCTCTCGGGCATCATCCTGAGTTGAAAAGAACAATTGCCCAAGATGAAACTGTTCAGAAACTTTGTGCCTTATATGACCTAACATTGGAGGATTCTCCATTAGATAATCCTAACACGGTTGGTTTTGTAGCAGTAAGTGATGTAGGCTTTGTGACGCCACCCAAAAAAAAGGATTGGCTAGAATTAGGAAATTATGAAGATCTTGAAAACTTAAAATTGTATCCTAAAAATTATGAGAAAGTAAATTTCATAATTTCAAGAATCGGTTCGGATGTTTTTGCAGTGCAGAATAGATGTGATGGCTCGGTACTGCCGATTGACAAAGGAAAAATTGATGGTCATTTTTTAACTTGTCCGTGGCATGGTTGCAAATATGATCTAAAGACAGGAAAGGCTGTCGACGATACAGATAAGAGAATCGAGACTTTTCCTGTTGAGATAGAAGATGATGGATTGCTAAAAGTAGAAATAGCTTATTGAAATAGATGATGAAGAAATTATATAGCTTGATAATTTTTGCTTGTTTTCTTGCTAGTTGCCAAAGTAATGAAAAGCTAGAAACAAATCCTTTAGATAGACTACCTGATAATCTGGCAGGAGAAGTAGTAAAGAAAGCGATAGATTTTGCAGGTGGTTGGGATAATTGGGAACGCAGAAATAATTTTTCTTTTTACAAGAAAATCACTCAGGTAGATAGCCTTGGAGCTGTAGTGAAAAGTATTAAGCAATTGCATAGATATAATCTAGGAAACCAATTTCAGGCAAGAATGACATGGTCGATTGATTCCGTTGATTATGTCATAATAAATGATGGAGATGTTGCCAAGAAATATAAAGGTGAGACAGAGTTGACAGATGATAAGTCAAAAAAAGAAGCATGGAATTCTTCATATGGATCACACTATGTTATTTCGATGCCATATAAGTTGACTGATCCTGGAGTTTTTCTGACTTATGAAGGAGTTGACAACAGTTTATTTGATAGAGCTGTACATTCTGTAAAAGTAGAATATGCTAAAGACGCTGGGAGTTCAGGAGGTATGCATACGTGGTGGTATTATTTTGACAAGGAGAATTATGATTTAGTTGCAAATTTTTTGGATTACGGAAATGGGCATTCCTTGACAACATATGAGGTATTTGAAGATGTTGATGGAATGAGATTTCATAATAAACGGTTTAGTTATCAATCCAATGAGAATAAGGAAAAAGTTGTTTTGAAAACCATTTATGAAAATGAAGAAATGAAATTTGATCAAGATTTTGATTCCGATGTCTTCAAATTGAAATGAATAGTTCAGACAAAATATTGATAGCTGGGGTTGGTAATGAACTTAGGCAAGATGATGCATTCGGTATTGAATTCGTTAGAGCTTGGGAGCGTGATATGCCATCTATTGATCGTATCAACACAATGGAAGTTGGGATTGCTGGAATCCATCTTGTTCAAGAACTGCATACTGGATATGATATGTTGATACTTGCTGATGCAGTAGATTATAAGAAAGAACCAGGAATGATATTTATTGAAGAGGTGGAAGAATTAAGTGATATTGAATTGATGCCTCTCGATCAGAAAAGAGAATTCCTGGCAGATATGCACTATACAAATCCAACAAGGGCCATGATGCTTGCAAAGGCACTCAAGGTGCTTCCTGAAAAAGTTTGGATAATAGGGTGTCAATCTGCAAAGCATGATGATTTTGATATAGGAATGAGTGATGAAGTGACAGCTGCAATTCCTATAGCAATTAATGAATTGAGTAAATGGTTGGAACTAAATCCGGCACTAGAAAATATTGAAAATAAGTAGTAATTATAGTTATGAAAAATACAGATCAAAAAGTCAAAAAACGACAAACCAAACAGCAAGAGACCAAAGGCAGAATTCCTTGGTCGTTTGGATTGGAGGTTAAGGATCTTACAAATCCTATAACACTTAGAAGAATCAGGTTAGTGCAATTTGGGGTTCTCATTTTGGCACTTTCATTTGCAGGTTATTATGTTTATGATAACTATCTACGCGCTCCATCAGG
>CALHKJ010000150.1 GCA_938033975.1 uncultured Saprospiraceae bacterium
CCATACCTCTCATGATAGCGCGCTCAACCAAATTTGGATATTTTCGCATAAATGCCATTCCCAAATGTGAGCCAAAGCTGCCGGCCCAAATTGTGATTTTATCATATCCCAATGCTATCCTGACTTCATTTATATCTTCTATAGCCTCAGGTATCGTATAGCCACTTAGATCAATTCCTAAAGCTTCCCACTCAGCTCTCTCTCTTTGTAATAATGCTTCAAATTCTCTATTTCTTTTTGAATAATCAAATGGCTGATCAGGTGCCTGCTTAGATCTGGTATTGTCTATAAGTGTTGTAGGTTTTGATGATCCAATGCCTCGCTGACTGATGATCACCACATCTGCTACCTCTGTCAAGGCCTCCCAACGATTTTCAAAAAGTCCGAGTGTTTCCAAATCACCTTCCAATCCTTTAAAGCTAGGACCCCCGTGCAAGAAAAAAATAGGTGGATTTTTAGATTTGGTTTTGTCCTTTGCGCGAAAACGATAAATTTCTAGTGACAGAATATCAGTATCTGATTTGGAGCGATTGGTTGGAACAAACATTATTCCTCGTTCGGCATTATAAAAGCCCCCTCTTTCTAATGGGATACGTTCGGGATACATGAAAATAGTGCCTGCCTTTGGTTTTTGACCAATGACTGTTTGTTGTTCAGAATCAGTAAACTCAGTAATCTTTTTATTGCAATTACTCAATGAGATTGAAAGAAAGATCATAATCAATAAGTACTTGACTAATGAGCTTGCATATCTATTTGATTTTTTATAAAGCATGGTATAACATTATCAGTTTAATTAGATAGACTAAGTTTTTGAGTGTATTTTTAAATTTTATCTTTTACATAAAGCTGTCATTTTTTTGTTCAAAAAGCAATTATCTTTATGTGAAGATATACTTTACTTAAGACTAATTGATAATGAATATAGAACACGACATTATAGACCAACTTGTTTCAGAATGGAAGATTGAGCGCCCAGAATTAAATTGCGATGCAATGCATATAGTTGGTCGTATAATTAAATTGGGAAAAATATTAGAAAAGAGAGCAAGTAATGTTCTAAAAGAAAATGAAATATACTATACCGACTTAGATGTGCTTGCCACTATAAGACGATCTGGAAAACCCTATGAATTATCACCTAAACGATTAATGGAAACTGTGCTCATTACTTCAGGGGCCATGACAGCATTATTAGATAGATTAAGCAAATTAGATCTTATATATAGAGCTCCTGATCTTAAAGATGGACGTGTGAAACTAGCAGGTTTGACAAAAAAGGGAATAAAAGTAATCGATAAGGCTATCTTACAAAGATTTGACGAAGCAACACAATCTGTTGATAAGCTTAGTTCGAGAGAACGCGATCAACTAACTAAATTATTGAGGAAATTTTTATCGCAGGTAGAAATGGACTAAGGTCAAATGTTTTCATTTTCTAATTGCAAACAAACTTTACAATGAAGGATAATTTATACCGTTTTTGTTTTATACTAGTATGTAGTCTCATTCTATCTTTAGGATGTAAATCTAAAGAGCTAGTCAGTGTTAACCATCGCAATGACAACCAAAGTGAAAATCTGACTTCTATTGAAACAAATAGAATAACGCATGGGCCAATCCTAGGTAAACCCAGTGCAAGCACTATGTCAATTTGGGTTAGAACAAATAGACCTTGTGTTATTGTTGCTGAAGTGAAAAAACTTGCAAGTAATGACCTTCCAATAACTGCAGAGGCAAGCACAATTCTGACTAAAGACAACACAGGGGTGGTAGATCTGACCAATCTTGAAGCAAATACAGAATATGAATATATCATCAAAGTAAAAGGAAGTAGTGAAGAGTTAAACGGAACATTCAGAACTTGGATGAGTGCGGAAAAAACTTACAATGAGGAATACAATCCAGATGGCCTATTTAACTTCCGATTTGAGTTTGCTTGTGGTAACAGTCAATCACTTGATGCTGAAGGTGATACAGTAGTTCAAAGAACTTTTCAAACGCTAAACAGAGATCATGCACATAAGCTTGATTTTGCAATTTTAAACGGAGATTGGTTGTATGAAAAAGATAGGAACTTCTCTTTGATTGAATGGAAAACACAGCAAGGGGTATCAGAGATTCCTCCATCTTTAGAACCTGTACCCAGAATTGTTGGTATTTGGGAAAACTATAAAACTTACCTAAGGCGTGGCCGAGACTTGTCAAGATTTCACACCAGAGTGCCTTCTTTTTTTACAATGGATGATCACGAAATACTGAATGATATTGCTGGCTCAGGTCAGGCAGGGTATAAGGAACGAAAAGCTGTTCTCAGGGATTTGGGAGCACAGGCTTGGACTGATTATCTGGCTTGGAGCAATCCAACAGATTTTGATCACAAGATCCATTTCAGTAGAGCATCTTTTGAACAAGGCAGTGATACCCTAACTGATTTATCAAAAGATTTTACAAAGTTACCATTAGATGAAATGTCGAATTTACATGTCCATTGGGGTGGAGATTTGTTTAGCACAAGACTTAGAAAAGATGATGAATATCCTGGTTTAGCTAATGCAGGTGTTTATTCAATAGAGCAAGTTATTGATGAGCATAGATTGCGGATAAGTCCTCCTGCTCAGGCAACAAGTTCTGCAGATGCCTACTCGATAGGAAAGCGGTTGTATGGGCAGTTTCGAGTTTCGAATTGTCACTTTTTTCTCATAGATACTCGTTCTCATAGAGATGTTCCAGACTTTGAAAATCCAGAAAGAAAAGATAAGTCAATGTTAGGAGCTGATCAACTCAAATGGTTGAATGAAGGTATAGCTTCTAGTGATGCTGAATTTATCTTTGTTGTCTCATCTGTCAATTTCATGATACCTCATACAGAACCTACGGCTGAGCCTGGAGCTATTCCCAAAAAAGGAGAAGCATGGACAGTTTTCCTTCATGAGCGGGAACAACTACTAGATACATGGGATAAATTAGAGAAGCCGGTATTCTTACTGACAGGTGATCTACATAATAGTTTTGCTATCAACATTACCGATAATGTTTGGGAATTTGCATCTGGTCCTCATGAATCCTACAAT
>CALHKJ010000151.1 GCA_938033975.1 uncultured Saprospiraceae bacterium
CCTAACATCAGGTAAGGCTCTTGACACTATGACCGACATCGAATAATCGATGTAGGCTGACTTCATCTCATTCTCAATGTTGATTGGTATAATTCTTTGATTATCTGCCATTTATATATTTAATAATTTATCTAAAACGAGCTGCAAATTTAAAAAAAATGAAGGGAAAAAAGGTATATTTTTTAATTATTCTGATGCTAATTTTAAACAGCAGAGGCTATTATTCTGTTTCTTTGTTATTGAATCGAAAAATCACCAAAATTTAGGTCAATTGAAGCACAATGAAGTCGTTCCATATGAAGATGTAAATGCGGACAAAAAGTCCCAAGTAACCTCAATGTTTGACAAAATAGCCCCCTATTATGATGTGTTAAATAGGGTTTTGACAGTAGGCATTGATCAAAGATGGAGAAAAAAGGCAATTGCAAGCCTTGGAGAGCAGCATTATGAGCGAATTCTAGATATTGCAACAGGTACAGCTGACTTACCAGTAGCGATGAAAAAGCAGCTTAATGTCGATCAAATTGTAGGACTCGACATATCCCCAAAAATGATTGAACTTGGGAAGAAAAAAATTACTGAAAAGAAACTTGATGAATCTGTCAGCCTTGAAGTTGGAGATTCAGAACAAATGCGTTTTGAAGACAACTACTTTCAGGCAGCTACTGCCTCTTTTGGTGTTAGGAATTTTTCAGATTTGCAACAAGGTCTCAATGAAATCTATCGTGTTTTGGACAAACAAGGGAAATTAATGATATTAGAGTTCTCAAAGCCCACAATATTTCCCTTCAAACAGTTGTTTAACATGTACTTCAAATACATTTTGCCAACAGTTGGTAAATTGACTTCGAAGGATCCAAAAGCATACAAATATTTATATGAATCTGTCCAAGCTTTTCCAGATTATGAAGACATGGCAAACATCATCAGAAAATCTGGATTTACAAACGTAAAATACACCCCTTTAACTTTAGGAATATGTACAATATACACGGGAGAAAAATAGGATTATCCATCATACTTTTGTGCTTTATTTGCACTCAAGGCTTCTCTCAATTTAAAGCAAAAGACAACTACAACTATTTAGATTTTCAAAAGAAAGCTTACTACTTTGGTATCAGTCTTGGTTTAAATTCCTCCGGCTATCAGGTCAACAAATCAAGTAACTTTATCACAAACGATAGTATTAATATTGTTAATGGAATTTATCGTCCTGGCTTTAATCTACACATCATCACCAATCTGAAAATTGGAGAATATTTTGACTTTAGATTCATTCCAGGATTTTCCTTTACAGAACGTATTTTTGAGTACAAAGTTGGAACAGGAGATGAGCTTTCTAATAAATCTATTGAGTCTGTTTTTGCAGATTTGCCCTTCTTACTAAGATTCAAATCTGAGCCATACAAAGACAAAAGAATGTTCGTATTGGCCGGCGTGAAATACCAATATGATGTTGCATCAAACTCAAGGGCCGCTAAGGATAAGGCCCAATTTCTGGTTCAGGTATCTCCACATGATTTTAGCGTAGAGGTCGGAGCTGGAATGCAATTCTTTTTCCCTTATTTTATCTTCTCCCCTGAAATTAAATTTACACAGGGAATCGGTAATGTACATATCTACAAAGATGAATTACTTGAATCAAACATCATGGATAATGTGTTGTCAAGGATGATTTCTATTAGCTTTAATTTCGAGGGCTAGCAATTACAATTCAGCTCTACGTAGCTTATCATTTCTGGAAACATTTTAAGAAACGAGGCATTCAAAGTATCGTGATGAGCCTCTAGAATCTCTCCAACTTTGTCAAAGTTGGCCTTAAATTTTGTACGCTTCTGCAGATGTAAAAACGTAGAATGAAGTGCAGCTTCAGATGAGCAAGAAAGTAGAAAATTATGAGCAATCATACTTTCAAAACGCACTACGATCTTCTCTTGTAAATGTGGATAGTTCTTTTCTAGAACTGAATAAATATTTTTAGAAAAAAGAGATAAATCCTCACCACTGAAATTTCCCCAATTGATGGACAGAAAATAATCCCAAAGTATATCTAGAACCACCGGGGCATATTTACCTTGAGTGGGATAAACTAGCTTTAAAGACTTTGATACAATTGGATGTTGATCAGTGTAACTATCAATCTTTCGGTGTAAATCTATACCCTTTTGAATGGCATCATTGTAGGCTATTTCATCCTTCTTTTTGATCATGTCAGTGATCATATTTCCAATCAATAAATCTTCATCTCCACAGGATAAATAGCTATGAGCCAAATAATTCATATTGCAAATGTAGCTTAATTAATTTCCAAATCGATTCAGAAGTTTATCTTTGCGGCGCATTAAACAAGCAAAATATGGCACTTCAATGTGGAATCGTTGGTCTACCCAACGTCGGAAAATCAACTTTATTCAACGCATTAACCTCTGCGAAGGCTTTGGCGGCGAATTATCCATTTGCAACCAAGGATCCAAATGTTGGAATCATCACTGTACCTGATGAAAGATTAGATAAACTTGCGGAATTAGTAAATCCACAAAAAGTCCTTCCAACAACCATAGAGATTGTTGATATTGCTGGATTGATAAAAGGAGCTAGTAAAGGCGAAGGTTTAGGTAATCAATTTTTGGCAAATATTCGTGAAGTAGATGCCATAGCTCATGTGGTTAGATGCTTTGACGATGATAACATTGTGCACGTCGATGGAAATATTGACCCTGTTGCTGATAAAGAAATCATCGATATGGAGTTGATACTTAAAGATATTGAGGTAGTCGGAAAGCGAGTTGAGAAAATAGCAAAGGCTGCCAAAAGTGGAGACAAGGCTGAAAAAACAAAATTGGAATGGGCCAACGAATTATTGGCACATTTAGAGGCCGAGAAACCGGCCAGAACACTAGAATGGGAAGATGAAAAAGGAAAGTTCATTAAAGAAATGATGCTTCTCACCTATAAGCCCATACTTTATGTTTGTAATGTAGATGAAGGATCGGTATTAACTGGAAATACATATACAGAAAAATTTAAAGCGGCAGTTGCCAATGAAAATGCTGGTGTAGTCTTGATTAGTGCAGCGATTGAAGCAGACATTGCTGAGCTAGACACAAAGGAAGAGCGAATGGAATTTGTACAAGAGATGGGATTGAAAGAGCCAGGTGTAAACAGAGTGATTCAAGCATGTTATAAATTATTAAACCTCATTACTTATTTCACTGCTGGTGAAAAAGAAGTAAGAGCTTGGACAGTTCTTGAAGGATCGAAAGCTCCGCAAGCTGCAGGAGTAATTCACACTGACTTTGAAAAAGGATTCATTCGTGCAGAAGTAATCAAGTACAATGACTTCATTACATATGGATCAGAAAGTAAAGCAAGAGATAATGGTAAACTTTCCTCAGAGGGAAAAGAATACATAGTAGGTGATGGAGATGTGATGCACTTTAGGTTTAATGTCTAATGGACTACCCTTTCAAAAATGAATATCAGTACTATGCAATTTATAAGCCCTATAATGTACTGAGTCAATTTACACCTGATCACCCTGGTCAGATTTGCCTCAAAGATATCATCGAAGTAGATAAAGATATCTACCCTGTTGGAAGATTGGATAAAGACTCTGAAGGTCTTTTGATCTTATCTAATGACCCTGGTCTCAACTCATGGTTACTCAATCCAAAAAGTGAAAAATCAAAAATTTATTGGGTTCAATTGGAAGGAGACATTACAGAAGAAGCGATTAGTGAGTTAATAAAAGGTATTGAAATACGCATCAAAGGCAAGTATCACTTTGTGAAAGCGAAGGAAGCTAATAAGATAACAGAACCACATTTGCCTGAGCGCAATCCACCCATAAGATATCGTGCAAATATCCCTACTTCTTGGTGCTCAATACAAATCAGTGAAGGTAAAAATAGACAGGTTAGAAGAATGTTTGCAAAGGTAAATTTTCCAGTCTTGCGATTGGTGAGAGCAAAAATTGAAGACATCACAATCGCAGGAATGAGTCCAAACGAACTGAAAAGCATCGTTTAGCAACGAGATAAACTATGTTCTATTTCTGGTTCAACAAATTCTTCTTTTTAGTTTTATACTGCGTAAGCTTATCATTGAATTGATTAGCCTCCCCTTTCGAAACTTGGATTTTTCTATCATCGATAACGGGGCTTAAATCTGAAATATTTGTATTGGCGATACTCACCACTTTTAAATTTTTCAATCCTTTTAGAGGAGACAAATCAGTAACTTTTGTGTCATTCAAATAAATCTTAATTAAGTTATCGCATCCTTCGATTCCATCAAGTGACTTCAAATCAGAACCATAGGCATATAGATATTCCAATTGCTTCAAATTTTTCAGAGCCGTAAGCGAAGTTACTTTGGTACCAGCGATATTTAATGTTTGCATTTCAGTGCAATTCCTTATTGGCGATAAATCACGGACCAGTGTATTTTCTAAACTCAGCTCTTTTATTTTGGTTTGTTTGGTAAGAGGAGCAATGGAGGAAATCTTAGATTTTGAAAAAGTAACCATCTTAAGTTCAAGGCAATTCTCAATTCCTTTTACATTTTTAATGTTTAAATCCCTAGCAGCTAAGTTCTGCAAGGATGTTAATTTTTTTAAGGCGATCAAGGAAGTAACCTCGCTGCCATTGATGTTTAGATTCTCTAGATTTATGTTATTCTGAATAGCACTAAGATCATTAACTTTTGAATTATCAATACTGAGTTGAATCAAATTTGGTAGACTAGAGATAGGAGCAAGATCCTTAATCTTTGACTTACTCAATGTCAGAAAATTTAGATTTTTAAACATTGAAATAGGCTCTAAGTTCTCGACTGGACAGTTAAATACTCCTAGTGACACAAGATCGTCGAAGCCTACAATTAAGGAAAGATCTGTAAGTGGATTCTTCAAACCGAAGTAAAGAAATTTTACTTCTTTTGCTTTTCTAAAGTCCTCTTTAGAAACCAATTCTTTCATTTTAATTTGATCTAAAGCTGCTAGTTGAACTGACCGATCAAGTGAATCCCACCATGAAGTTTGATCAGCTGTTGGTTGATTATTCTTCTTGATAGAAGTCTTTTTAGGCTTTATCACCTCAGAAGAGGATTCCGAATTACAAGAAAAGAAACCCATCAGGCTTATTAAAAGAATCAGTCCAAAGTATTTATATACTGCATTCATACAGGTATAATTATAGTAACTTAAACAAAAGTAGTAAGATTAAAAATGCGGACTAATCTACAAAATTACAAACCAGTGCTCAGGATTATAGCTTATGCTTTGATGTACATGACTTCTTTTACAGCCTTGATAATCTTTGTAGGGTTTGGCAGATACTCTTCTACATAAACTGAAGAATAAGAAAGAGATGTGTCTGCAGAATTCAACCTAATGATTGGAGCATCCATATGATCAAAAGCATGCTTTTGCATTGCATAAGCTACCTCAGCAGAAACTCCTGCAAATGGCCATGACTCATCCACTACAACCATTCTATTGGTTTTCTTTAAAGAAGTTATTAATGTATCATAATCCAAAGGACGGATTGTTCTTAAATCAATAAGCTCTGCGGAAATTCCTTCCTTGGCCAAGTCATTTACAGCGACCTTACAAACTTCCATCATTTTATTAAAGGACACGATTGTTACATCTGTACCCTCTCTTCTAATCGCTGCCTTTCCAATTGGTACTAAGAATTCTTC
>CALHKJ010000152.1 GCA_938033975.1 uncultured Saprospiraceae bacterium
ATCATCAGTATGATCTAAGGGAATTGGAGTTGTCGGATACAACTCTTCAAGTTTTTCAAGGACAAAGGCTGCCTTTTCCTTCTTATTCATCAATCTGAGATATTAGAAATTTCATTGTATCCACACCATCTGCGTAATCCCACAATTCAGGAGATTGAGTGCTACCAAAACTATAGGTTTTAAAATCTGGTAATTCAACATTTGAGACAACACATTGAAGTTGGTCTTTTAAACCAAGTAATTCTTTCTGTAATTCTGATTCGCTCTCATAATATGAAAAATGCAAACAAGAAATTCTGGAATGAAGTGATTCATCTTCTAGTGTAATCAAACTACCATTTGTAAAAAACTTCACCTTGTTCAACAAGTATATGGCATAGTTATAATCAAAATTGTTTTTATACTTATTATGCAGGACCCACTCTTTCCAATCTTCAAAGGCCTCCATCACCTTTTCGATCTTATAGCCTTTCGGCAAATACATTTTGGAAACATTTCTACATCCAAGACCGAAATAAGAGAAGACATCTTCGCCTAGCATTTTTAATTCATCCATGCTGGTATCTGGCCCCAAAACTGCTACACTTGTTCTATTCTTTCTGATGATGTTTGGCATTTTACCAAAGTAATGCTCAAAGTACCGTGAGGTATTATTACTACCTGTAGCTATCACCATGTCTATATCATTCATTCTTTCCACTTCCGTAAAATAAATTTCAGCCTCTTTATCTTGCTCTATTATTAGTTTTACGAAGAATGGCATAAGGGTTGAATCCTTGTCAGAATATTTGATATGCATTTGATGACCAGATAAAAAGCCTGATACAACATCATGTATCCCTACAAATGGAATATTCCCCGCCAAAAGTAAACCTAAGGTTTTTGGCTTAGTGTTATTAGGAATCTCATATGTCGCCAACCACTTTTCAATCTTTTGCTTATCAGTATAACATTCAACAATGGCGTCAATCGATTTTTTAATATTCGTTTGAGTAAACCATTGGTTTTTGCTTTCAGCAATAGAAAAAATAGATTGATAATTGGGGTCATTCACAGAAGCAGCCAATTTTTCTCCTGCTTTAATGAGTAACTCTATTCTTTGATCCAGTCTTAACATCTTATAGTAATTCCTTTCTTGAATGAACATAGGCTCTCCATTTGTCCAAGACCTTGGTCATGTCCTCCGGTACCTCTGAATCAAAAAACATTCTTTCTCCTGTTTCAGGATGGATAAACCCTAAGGAAGCGGCATGAAGCGCATGACGAGGCAACATTTTGAATGCATTATCTACAAATTGCTTGTATTTACTAAATACTGTACCCTTTCGTATTCTATTGCCTTCATACTTTTTATCATTAAACAGCGGGTGTCCTTGGGATAGCATATGCACTCTAATTTGGTGCGTTCTTCCTGTTTCTAACACACACTCAACCAGACTAACGTAATACATTTTTTCAATGATCTTGTAATGTGTCACTGAGTGTTTGCCTTGATCTTCTTCCTCATAAAGCTTCATCCTTTTACGGTCATATATATCACGTCCAATAAAACCAGTTATTGTTCCTTCTTCGGGGTCAGGTTGCCCCCACACCAAAGCAATATATTTTCTTTCAATCTTGTGATCAAAAAATTGTTTTGACAAATGAGTCATTGCCTCTGGCTTTTTTGCAATTACCAAAAGTCCAGATGTATCTTTATCAATTCGATGCACCAAACCTGCTCTATCTGGTGGATTGCCTTCCATCGTAGGTATATCTACCTGACCTAAATAATATCTTAGTCCATTCACCAAGGTACCACTCCAATTCCCAACTCCTGGATGAACAACTAATCCTGCCGGTTTATGGACCACCATCAAGTGATCATCTTCATATCTTATATCAAGAGGAATGTTTTCTGGATTGATCACCTCCCTTTCTCCATCTGATTTAGGAAGATATATTTTAATCAAGTCATTGGGCCGAGTTTTGTAATTTGACTTGACCTCCTTAAAGTTGACCAATATGCTACCATCAGTGATGGCGTTTTGAATGCGGTTTCGAGAGACCTTCTCAAGTTTGTCTATTAGAAATTTGTCCAATCTTGTTGGTGTCTGTTTAGGATCAACAACCACTGTGAAGTATTCCACGTAGCCTTTCGCCTCCATTCTTTCTTTAACTTCCTTTTCTTCTATCATTATTTAAAATCCAAAGCTTATACCAAATATTACCTGAAGGTAATCTAATTGTGTAGTCTTTCTATCAAAATTATCCCAAGGATACTCCTGAGCTTTTTCCTCATCAATGTAATAAGTTGCAGTGTTTCCAGAATTGAAGTTGGCAATTAGGTGTAAAGCTTGACCTTGCCTTACATTATACTGTATTCCAGCCCCTGCAGAATAAGCAAAAGACACATCAAAATTTTGAAAATCTACTGAGGATTCTTCAGAACCTTCCACTCTATCTGAAGTATATGTATATACATTATTTAATCCTAGTTTTATTTCAGCAAAGGGCTCAAGTTTGGGAGAATAAAGACCAAAGTAATATCTCAATCCATATCCAACAAATATTACATTGCTTACTGCCTTTGACTCTAAATTATAATCAGCAAATTGATCATTTACAAAAAAAGTGTTGGACCTTTTAGACAATCGAAAACTTTGGTAATGAATGGACCAAAAAAAGTTATCCTTCATCGAAAAATTATTGTAATACCCTATTCTAAATCCAAAGCTGGTGCTAGGCAGATTTTTCTTGAAAGTTTCAAGGCCTATTTGACTGCTGAAACTAATTTCAAAAAGATTTAAATATAAGTCAGTTGGTTTTTGTTCCTCAGAATAATCATATAATTCAATTCCTTGCTCTTCAACTTCTTCCTGAGCATTCACTTTTGGAATAGCCAAAATTATTAAGAACAGAATTAGATAAATTCTCACCTCAAAATATTTCATACTTTCAAAATGGTTTTAATTTTAAACTTTCATTTAATTTTTATCAACCTTATCTACTACTACTTTGATATAGACTCTTCCATACAGATTGAATCTTTGTATTCATAGAAATTGTTAACTGGAATGAGTTCTTAATTATTTACGTTGCTTTATGATAAATAGTATTACCAAAATTAAGGCTTTATTTGACAAATAGCTGTTCAAGCTGTTAACTAAGTAGCGTAAAACATTCTCTAAGAAATTGCTATTTTTAATTCTTCATTCTATATGATAATCTAGGCTTCTAGATTTTAAACAAAAAACATGAAAACTGACCTTTTAAAATTTAAATCTATCTGTTGTCAAGAATGGCCACATGTTACAGCAAATGAACCACACATTCTTCCAATATATAATACTTCTGCTTTTGTATTCGACAACATTCAGCAAGGGATCAAGATTTTTGAAGGCAAAGAGGAAGGTTTTTCATACTCTAGATACGACAATCCTACCTTGGCTACTACGGCTCAAAAACTTGCCGCTTTGGAATCGATAGATTTAGAAGAAAACGCTCACTGTGTGCTTTGTGGATCAGGTATGGGCGCTATATCTACTCTATTCTATTCCGTCCTTCAACAAGGTGATACCATCTTGACACAAGCTGATCTTTATGGGGGTACTACTGAGCTCATTCAAAACAACTTATCCAGATTTGGAATCAAATGTATAGTGGTGGACTTTAATGATTCAGAACAAGTCCAAAAGATTCTTCAAGAGGAAACTATCAAACTCATCTATATTGAAACGCCATCCAATCCACTTTTGAATTGTGTGGATATACAAGCAGTAGCTTCGATAGCGAAAAAACATAATATAGTTACAGCTATTGATAATACATTTGCTAGTTGTTATCTACAAAGACCTCTTAACGACGGTATTGATTATGTGATCTATTCCACAACAAAATTTTTAAATGGAATGGGTAATGCACTTGGTGGAGCGATCATCAGCTTAGACTATGACAAATACAAAGCTGCTTGGAACGTTATGAAATTGAATGGCACATATTGCAGTCCAACTGATGCTTGGTATTTATATAATGGCCTGAAAACATTCCCATTGAGAATGGATGCTCATTGTAAAAATGCATTGGAGCTCGCAGAATATTTGGAAGGTCATAGCATGGTAAAGAGGGTCAACTACCCAGGTATTGCATCTCACTCAGCTCACGAAATTGCCAAGAAGCAAATGTCTGCATTTGGAGCCATGTTGAGTTTTGAGATAAAAGGCAATTTGGATCAGGCCTTGAGTTTTATGAATAATCTTCAACTTGCTAGCTTGGCTCCGACCTTAGGAAATGTAGATACCATATTATTACATCCTGCAACTTCTTCACATTTGAAAGTACCAAAAGAGTTGAGAGAAAAGGTTGGAATTACAGATGGATTGATTCGCGTTTCTGTGGGTATTGAATCAGTAGACGATTTAATTAAAGATTTTGATCAAGCTATTTCTAAAGCCTTGGCTTAAACCAAACCGCCACGAAGACCTAGTTCAACAGCACTGAGATTTTTTATCTCACCATTGTCAATTTGAAACTTAAGTATAGTCCTGATTTGGTGAAAACCATGATGACCACATGCTCCAGGATTCATATGCAGTAAATCCAATTCTTTGTCTGGAACAACCTTACAAATATGAGAGTGCCCACAGATATAAAGATTAGGCATTTCTTTTTTTAGCAGAGCATACACTCTTCTTGTATACTTCCCTGGGTAGCCTCCTATGTGTGTAATCAAAACCTTTATCCCTTCACACTCAAAAATTTGATTGAGGGGCCATTGGTGTCTTACTTCGGCGGTATCTATATTTCCATAAACGCCTATCACTGGAACGCCAAAACTCTCCAGTTGCTCAATGAGTTTTGGGTCACCTAGATCTCCTGCATGCCAAATCTCATCCGCATCTTTACAATGCATGAGTATGCCATCGTCTAGATGACTATGAGTATCAGAAATTAGTGTGATTGATTTCAATTAGCAGGCTTAGTTGGCGCTAAAATGAGTGATTTTGTGAACCGTACTTTCATTTCCACTAAGGACCTTGATAAAGTAGATTCCATCACTAAGCTGTGAAATATCATGCTGAAATGAAGGAGACTTAGGAGCTTTGAATGCATCAATTGCTCTTCCAGTTGCATCGGTAATATAAATGTAATCCATTGCTTTATTAGACTCAATGGTAATCAAGTCACTTGCAGGATTAGGATAGGTTTGAATTTTTAAATCATTGATCTTTTCATTGTTCAAATTCAAATCAACCTTAACTGTATTTGTTTTAAGGGCAATTGCTTCTCCCTTTGTATTATAACCAAAAGCATCTTCTAAACTGAGATTAAGTGTAAACTTACCATCAGAATCTCTGAAGCCGTTAAGCTCATCCTCAACGATAAACTTCAGGGTAGCTATTGGACCACTTCCTGAAACTGGATCTAAAGTAACTCTTGTTATCCCAAAATTAAGATCGCCTGGTGATGTTTGCTTCATGACATCTACTATTGGAGAATCGTATGATATCCAAGCATCATCATTCATAGTAAAGCAAGTACTTTCTTCATCTATCAGATCTTCATTGATACTGAATTTGAAAGTCAAACCATAGAAGTCTATATATGGATTGATGTCATCACCTAAAGAAACATCCAAATACAACCACTCTCCAGAATCAACTTCTGTTTGTGTTGTAGACAAAATTAATGGAGTCTCAGTAATTGCTAAAACATCTTTCGATATCAGTTTGCTTTGCTTTCCGTAATTTTCTTGGAAGGCAAACATATCATCTGAAGTAATAAAGCCATTTCCGTCAGCATCAAGATGCTTAAGATCAGTTTTCAAAGTTTGGTCCAGATATTCCCAATTATTTGAAGAAAAACCATTCCATGCGGTTGAATTTAAATCATCTCTTGCTTCACCATTTTGACCTATATTCAGACCAAATGATAAAAGGTCTTTCATATTGACCAATCCATCTGCATTGAAATCTCCTGGCCAAACACAGCCAGCATTACAAACACATGAACCATCATCAGCAATGACATTGATATCTATTTTTACAATATGGCACTTCCCACCTGGAGTACAGTAATTGACTTCAAAAGCATCTTCTCCTTCGTATCCTGGTTCTGCCAAATATAAAATTGAAGATTCAGGCACGAAATACTCTCCTCCATCGCAAGCGGTATTGAATGATGTTTCCGCATTTAGGAATGTCAATGCACCATGCAAAGGATCTGTCAAGGATTCGAAATAATATCCCTTAAGTGGAGCACTGTGCTCGATTAAAAACTCGTTCCCAGAAACTACCTCGAAAGAATGTGTTTCTCCTACCGGTGCGAAATCATCAACGGATAAAAATATCTTTCCCTCGTGGAATTTAAGTCCACTAAAAATCTTGTAATAAAATATATTTCCACCAGTTTCATCAACAATTGGTGAATATGAAAATTCACCATTCCCTGCATAAGTAAGTTCTGGTGAATGGTCAATTATAGTTAAGTCTTCTCTAAAATCATTTTCAAATACATTGAAGACAGTAGGTTCATTTACGGAAGTATAGACATAGTCATCTACAACAAAACTGCTGTACAAATCCTTGTCAACCACATTGATGATGAAAGTACAAATATTGCCTTGATCATCTGCGAATTGAATATAGTCTTCACCTACAAAACTACCATCAGGTATGTATTGAAAATCTATCCAATCAGATGTTTTATATACACCATACTGCGGCTCTGTTATCAATTCAAAATTAGGATTCGGAACATAGAAACTAATCGCTTCTTTGTTATTTAAACTTAC
>CALHKJ010000153.1 GCA_938033975.1 uncultured Saprospiraceae bacterium
AATAGATTATTGGTCAAGCTGCGCCATGCTATTGAAATATGGAAAACTAAACGCAGGCCTTGAGCAAATGTAAAAAAGAAGGGAAACAGTTAAATATATTGGCCAAATTACTTGGAAGTTAACATAGAAGTAACAAAAAAACCCACCACTGTAAAGCCTTCGCTAAAATTATTCCCCCTTCCCGCTCTTGAAAAAACTCGCCATACAATAGATTTCAAAAGATCATTTTTTCCTATGTGTAGTATTAATTACTTAGCTGCTGGCTTACACAGTTTTCACTCTTTTCGCTAGACACAGGAATAATTTCTTTACGCTCATTCTTTAATGCGGAAAATACCTAAGGAAGAGGCTTTGTTTACAACAATACTTTATCTGAAAAACTTCCAAAGGTTTAGCTCAATATAAACACTAAACTCATATTAAAAAGTTCAGTATTTTTTGGAAAGTCCCTGTCACCAGAATATAGGTGGAAAAACCATGAATGCAGGAGTGGAACGACGCATGGTTTTTTCTCCTGGTTTTCATGAAGAATGAATGAAAAATTCCTTTGACAGGGTGCCCTTTTCTTTTGTTTCGTTTTCTTTTGGGCCTGTCCGCCGTAGCTGAGCTACTCTGCGCAGGCAGGGCAAGCAAAAGAAAATGAAAAAAGATTTTTGATTAAAAGGAAAAACTTTTATTCATTAGGATCCCCAACCATTCCTATAAAAACAGGAACCCTCGTCTCAACATGCCTAACAACAAAAACAAAAGGTCTGTTAAACACCATCGTCGGTGGAACTGACTCCACTCCCACTCCAACAGTTGTAACAGCAGCACCTTCAATTCCTTTCTCATCTACTTTAATCAAAACATCATGCAATACTCTAGTCAAATATTGGCTTCCAGCAAAATTCCCCATTCCGCTAAGGTCAGCACCTTCGAAGGCAGTAGTCATTCCTCGGTCAACAAGAATATCTTTCATATTCATAGAGGTGGACAACTCAAATTTAGGCAAGTAGAGTTGTACTCTATTGGATTGCAAATTATCGTAAATGGAATTATACAAGCCTGGATCAAAGGCATTTACAAAATTATAAACATCATTTCCTTCACTCGGCAAGATGAATGTAACTGCATAATCTTCATCTTTTACTGGAAGGTCAACCGCTGAATAATCATCAGTCACTACAAATGGTCTGTGATCATCTGAAGACATGGTCTCCACAGAGATTTCAGAACCATCCAATTTTGTAAAGGGTGCTTCGTAAGTTGCATACTCAGGAAAACCTAATTGCCAATCGGCTGTGAAAACAAGAGCGTTGATAAGAAAAATAGCTTCGTCAGCTTGAATTTCATCGAGAACCTTTTCTATTCTTCCTTCTGTTACTTCATCTACCCAACCATTAATAACATCAAGAGTTGCTTCATCGCTAAAGTCTTCTTCTGAAAAACTACTAGAATAAAAAGTTTCTAACTCACTTTGAAAAGTTTCATCTGGTGTATATAAAGTTGGGAAGTAGAAGATTTTATTTTGACTATTAAAATTGGTGTTATCGCCTTTTGGCTTAAGATCTGTAGAAAGCTCTGGATAATAGGTACTTATACCATCGGGATAAAAATCACCCACATTCAAAGCTGTTCTAAATTCTTCTAAAGTTTCACCTTTAGCACCATGCATAGTCATAAATAATGCAGACTGAAGTGAATAAGGAGAAATCAAAACATTTTCTTCGCCTTCTGCTACAGCATCCTGAAAAATACTTAACCCAAAATCAATACCCATATTTTTGAAATCCTCCATACTTCCTTGTTCACTAATCGGCTTTGGCTCTTCAATAATAGGCAATACAGGATCATCAGATGTTAGTTCACAACTCACCAATGTTACCGCAAGTAAAATAACAACTAAGAACTTCATATAATGGATAGCTTTCATATCTATATTATTTAGCTTTTATAAAATTAGTCTATTTGTAAATCTATCGCATAAATAAAGAAATTGGTTGGTACAACTACAAGTTCATCCGTAATACACGAAATATCTGCATCCAAGGGGTTTCAATCCCTTGTACTTCTCGGATGAAAATTCAACAAAGTTTCTCTTAAGAAATTTGTATCTAGATGTGTATATATTTCTGTAGTCAGTATTGATTCATGCCCCAACATATCTTGTACTGCGCGTAGATCAGCTCCGCCTTCCACTAAGTGAGTAGCAAATGAATGCCTAAATGTGTGTGGGCTTACTTTCTTTTTTATTCCCGCTTGCTCAGCAGCTTTTTTGATAATATAAAAAACCATAACTCTACTGAGACCTTTCCCTCTACGATTCAAATAAAGAATATCCTCGTGACCCGACTGAATATTCAAATGAGATCTTTGATTTTTTAAATAGTATAGATTTTGCTGGACAGCTTCCTCTCCAATTGGTACAATTCGTTCCTTGTTATTTTTTCCAATAACTCTTACAAAGCCTTCTGTATAATAGAAATTAGAGATCTTGAGATTGATTAACTCTGAAACTCTCAATCCACAAGCATACAAAGTTTCTAACAAGGCTCTATTTCGATGACCCTGCTCTTCACTCAGATCGATCGTATCCAACATGGCCGCTATTTCTTCGTAATTTAAAACCTCCGGAATTTTACGACTCAATTTTGGGCCTTCCAATAATTCTGTTGGATCATCGTTGATGACATCTTCCAATAATAGATATTTATAAAAAGCTCTAAGCCCAGATAATATTCTAGCCTGTGATCTATCACCCATACCCATTTTATGAATATCTTGAATAAAGGCAGACAACATATCGGGAGTAACCAATTCAGGCATTACGTTAGGATTATGCTTTGACATCCATTGATACAACAAACTAAGATCATGCATATACGCCTCAATAGAATTTCCCGAAAGGGACCTTTCTAGTTTCATATATGCCTTAAATCCATTGCTATATGCCTTCCAGCTCATCATGTAAATATATTACAATTTTTTATAATATGTTTTTAACTTGATTCGAGCTCAAATTTTAGAGGAAATATGTAAATTACAGATACAATAAATATCAATGCGGAACGAATTTGTAATTTTTGCTTTTGTCTCAACAATCCTTGTAGCAGCGCTTGGCTGGTTTGTCTCAACTGGCTGGTTTTGGGTATTTGTTGTACTTGGACCCATCTTACTCTTGGGCTTCTACGACTTTTTTCAAAACAAGCAAGCTATTGCTAGAAATTTTCCGCTTGTAGGAAGATCTAGGTATGTAGCAGAATGGTTGCGACCAAAAATATATCAATACTTTGTTGAATCAGATATTGATGGAAAACCTTTTGCAAGAATTGCCAGAAATATCATTTATCAAAGAGCAAAAGGTGACTTAGATACTGCTCCTTTTGGTACGCAATTAGATATTTACGCAAGTGGATATGAATGGATGAATCATAGCATCGGAGCTCTTGATCCACATGATATGGATCATCATCCAAGATTAGTTGTTGGTGAAAAAAATTGTTCTCAAAAATATTCTTGCAGCATACTCAATGTATCGGCAATGAGTTTTGGTTCACTAAGTAGTAGAGCTATTATTTCTTTGAACGGTGGTGCAAAAATTGGGGACTTCGCACACAATACTGGAGAAGGCGGAATTTCTCCTTACCATCTGCAAGAAGGTGGAGATTTAATCTACCAAATTGGAACAGGCTACTTTGGTTCAAGAGCACCAGATGGTAATTTTTCCGATGAGCTATTTGCCGAAAGGTGCAAAGAACCAAGCGTAAAAATGGTCGAGATAAAATTATCTCAAGGGGCAAAACCTGGTCATGGAGGGATACTACCAGCCAAAAAAGTAACGGAAGAAATCGCAAAGATCAGAAGCATTGAAATGGGTAAAGATGTCCTAAGCCCACCCTACCACAAAGCATTCAATAATCCTATTGGCTTAATGAAATTTGTGCAGAGATGTAGAAATTTATCTGAAGGAAAACCTATCGGGTTCAAACTTTGCATCGGTCAAAAATCCGAATTCATTGCACTTTGTAAGGCTATGGTTGAAACAGGCATCACACCCGACTTTATTGCCATTGATGGTGGAGAAGGAGGTACTGGTGCAGCACCATTAGAATTCAGTAATAGAGTTGGGATGCCTTTCGTTGAAGGTCTGGCATTTGCCTATGATGCATTGATTGGTTTTAATCTAAAGAAAGATATCAAGCTTTTTGGTTCTGGAAAAATCGCATCAGGTTTTGATATTTTTAGAGCGATATCACTTGGAGCAGATGGATGCTATTCTGCAAGAGCCATGATGATGGCTATCGGCTGCATCCAAGCACTTGAATGCAATCACAATACTTGCCCAACTGGAGTAGCAACACAGAATGAAGAGCTTATCAGAGGTCTGAATGTGGAAGACAAAACTAAAAGAGTTGCACGATATCACAATGAAACCGTAAAAGCTTTTGTCGAATTAATGGCAGCCGCTGGAATTTCTGATCCTGATCAAATCAATCGTGTACACGTCTCAAGAAGAATTTCTCAAAACGAAGTAAAATGTTATGACGAAATCTATCCTTACATTCCTGAAGGATGTCTTCTTACAAAAGAATCAATACCTGACGATTGGCAACAAATTATGGCAATGGGTGATGCAAATAGTTTTCAACCTAAATTCCAAGAAGTATTTATTGAAGAGGATTAAGCCAGTAATACTGGTTCAATAATTTGCAGATGCCTCTTGTGATCTGCCTGCATGTGATTTCTAAATTTTCATTCCGTTATTCTCCATGGGGGATTGATTCTGTTTTCTCCAGCAAAGAATAATATCAACTGGTTTCCATCTGGATCTTTCAATCTTGCTTCCCTCCACAACCAAGAACGATCTTCAGGCATTTCATCAAACTTAATTCCTTGACCAACCAAGCTGTTTACATAGGCATCCAAATCGTCACACTCAAAATAGACATAGACTCCTGGTCCAGTTCCTAGTGCGTCAACAACATGCAAAGAGAAAGTTGAATTGTTGTCAGGACAGAGAAATCTTGCATACTTCTCTGTTGATTTTACAATCAATTGCAAACCTAGTTTTTGATAAAACTCAAGCGAACGTTCAAGATTGATTGTCGGAACAGTTATTTGGTTGAGTTTCATTTGGTTCTTCAGATTATGCTACAATTTTGTAAACAATGAATTTATGATCTTGTCTTGATTTAAAACCGTGATCAAATACATTCCAGGAGCAAAATTTTCAAGATTTATTTTCTCTTGTGCATCTAGATTTGACAAAAGCAATGCTCCGGACAAAGAATAAATATTTACAGAAGTATCATCATTTCCCTCATACTCAAGGTAAATATAATCATGACATGGATTAGGAAAAACTTCAAGCTGAGACTCAAATTTATTTTGACTTACAAAACTCACTTCAGCATCAAAATCAATTTTATAAATCTTATCTGTAACTTCTTGATTTGAAGTCATCCCTCCAGCAATATATTTAAATCCATCACTCACATTTGCAATTCCTCTTAAGTCCATCGGGAGCTCATCAAAGAAATATTCCTTCCATTCTTGTGTTTCCGGCTCAAGTCTTAATATTCGATTTGATGAAGCTACTCCCCCTGAACCATTGTATGCAATGCCGTCAAAATTATAAGTTACTTCGCTACCCCCAATCCAATATGGTTTTTGATCGCTCACAACAGCTGCCATACGGTAACCCACTTTATTTTCCTCAATTTCAAGCAATGTCCATTCTATTTGTGTCGGGTCAGAAGGATTGATTACTCCTCTTCTAATGCTACTTTGCACATTAAAACTTCCAATTGATGCAGCGCCTCCAAAGTAATATATGGTATCACCAAGTATTGCTCCAGAAGCACCGAAAGATTTATATTCATTTGTGTTGGGTACTGAAGTTCCATTCATCCAGATATCTTGAGATGGATCATAAATTTGAACATTGACCGTATTCCCATTATTACTCC
>CALHKJ010000154.1 GCA_938033975.1 uncultured Saprospiraceae bacterium
TATTCTACCTGATCAGTGTGTGGCTTTCGTCAATAACAGTAGTGATGAGGTTTGTTTTGGCGTATTAGTTAATGCATCAAAAGATTACTACATTGTTGTTGGTACTGAAAACCAAGGTGTGAATTTCGGAATACAAATAAGTAAAGAAGAGGTCCTGGGAGTAGCTATAAATAAGCCAGAACCTACCCAGACATTGGATGTAAATGGAGCGATTCGATTAGGAGAAAACAACTCTACTCCATACAAGGGAACCATTAGATGGAATGATGCAAATGCAAGTTTCGAAGGCTTTAATGGATCAGATTGGTTGCTGTTATCTACTCCTGAATCAACAAGAAGTCAGAAACTTTCAAGCAACGCTCAAAATATTTTTAATTCTCCTATCGGTGCTGAAATCTTCGGTGATTTCGGACCAGATATTTTAGGAGAGGCACAAGATGATACCCATAAGGATGAGGTTATTATTAGGGGCATTGACCATTTTTTATTCAAAAATATAAATTCCAACACTGGGCTTCCTGAAGGACAAGTCAAAAATAGATTTTTTACCTTTTATAAATCAACAGGAAATTCTTCTGTACCACTCCTAACAAAATTTAATAACAATGAAACAATCGGTGAAGTTGTTTTTACTTTTCGTTATACAGGAGGAACCCCTCTTGAATTTTTAATAATCACTTTAACAAATGCTAAAATTCAAGAGTTTAATATGGGAGTAAAGCAAACCAGTGTTACCGAATTTGAAATGGTGGAGTGCTTTTTACTTAGTTATGATAGTATTACTTTTAGATACAAAACTCTAAATGAGGACGGATCTGTAGGTGAAATTTTTACTCAAACTATTAATTGGAATTATTAAACTAAATACCCAAGCTTGCCAACTTGTTTACCTAGACTTGATAGATCCCTTTGGGCTTGGAGATCTTTTCTTCGAATACGGAAGAAGGATTCCTAAGCTTGAGCAAAGCGAAAGATTCGTGAGCCGATTTCTCTTCAAAAAAAGGATTGGTGAGCCGGTTTCGAAATCAAAATATATTCGGAGCCGGTTTCCAATCAATGAAAACTCTGCAATCCTTCCAGGCTTAATTGCCTTCCGCTCAAGCTTACGGATCTTCCCGAAAATATCTACATTTCTGTAGAGGTATAGGGAATATTCCAAACTTAACTTGCAAGTAACAAAAAAATCAAAAACTTAAAAGATGAAAAGTCTACTTACACTAAGTACTTTATTACTATTCATTTGTAGAATTGGGACTGCCCAAAATGTAGGAATAGGTACCACTAACCCACAGAAAAAACTTGATGTGAATGGGAGTGTAAAAGTTGCTGATTCGCTGGTAATAGGGGGGAATACTCCTAAAGCAAAACTACATATTAATGACCCTGGAGAGGAAGAAGAAAGAACGATTTTAGGTGTTTTGGAATCAAGTATATCTAATAGACCAACACTCTTATTCTCTCAAACTCCAATTTCAGATGTTAATTCAGGAATGAGTATCGAATATAATGGGATAAGCGGTATAAATTCTTCAAGATTATATTTCAATAAGACAGGAGGAGACCCAATCATGACATTAAAGAATGAGGACGGGAAAGTAGGTGTTGGAATTACCAACCCAAGGTCAAATCTTCATATCCTCCACGATGCTTCTTCGGGCATAAACCAAGGGCTTCGGATTGAAAATAACTTTGGAACAACAGACGATAAATGGTGGAATATTCATACCCAAGGAGGCTCTGGAGACTTGTTTTTTTATGGTGGTGATAATGCTACAAGTGGAACTATTCACTTAGCAATAGAAAATGATGGAGATGTTGGAATTGGAACAACCAATCCTAAATCAAAACTGCATTTAACTGATGACGGTATTGGTAATGAAAGAACCATCGTAGGGATTTTAGAGGCCAAAACCTCAAAACGACCAACACTTTTATTTTCGGAAAACGGAAATTCAGATATTGATAGCGGAATGAGTATAGAATATAATGGTACAGGAAATGGGGCAGAAAATAAATTGCACCTCAATAAAACTGGAGGAGATAGTGCTGTTACTATCAAGAATGACGGCAATGTGGGTATCGGGACAACAGACCCTTTGACACTTGTTGACTTGAGGAACTCTACAGCTGATACTATTACTGAACAATTAAGAATCTGGCAACATAATGAACATGGAAACACAACATTGAGATTTGCTCATGGCTTCTCTAATTTTAATAATTATATTATGGGAATTGATAAGGAGGATAAAAGGTTTAAAATTTCACCTGCATCGAGTTTTAACGAAAGTCTTAGGCATAATCCATCTCTGGAATTGGATACTATCGGCAGGGTATACCTCCCAAATTTATCACAGCAAGGCATACTGAAAGTAACTTCAAATAAACGCATCTATGCTCAAGAATACAAATATGAAGTCCTTTCATTGAGAATCCAGAATTTTGATGATCGTACTTCAATAATCTTTCCACATGGTGCAGAAATAACAAGCGTTAAATGGCACTATGTTGATGAACAATCGGATAAATCTTTAAAGACAAGAATAAGAAAAGTAGGGCATCTTGATCTTACCCCCAATACCAGTGTAAGTATTGCAGCTTTCAGCTCTGATGAAAACGGGGCTTCTCCTGATTTATTGAAAGAAACAATTATTCTAAGTACTCCTCATGTTGTAGATAACACCGGTTTCTACTATGAAATATATGTCGAGGCTTCAGGTTCACAAAATAATTTTATACACCTGAACAGTGTAGAAATTAGTTATCGAGTTCAATATTAATATCTTTCGTCTGCCTTTTTAACAACTGATATAATGTTTTGGTTGCTCAAATTTAGGGGAAATCAAATATAGGAATAAAAAGTCCAGTCCATAATAATATATAAGACGGAATAATCCCTGCGGTCTTGCATTAATTAAAACTTCAGACGAAATCATAAATACGATTCATAAATGAAATTGAAATCAAACTAAAAAGAAAAAACCAGCTCCTAATAAATAAGACTTCGATCGGCTTGCAAAGCCAAGATTGAAGTCTATGTTGAGCTAAGTCGCTATTCGCCATCCTAGGATAAAGCCAATTATATTTTGTTGATTTTCAACTGAAGCATGTGTTTTGCTTAGTTGTTTATTCTGATTTTGGACAATCATTAGAACTTAAAAGTATTATCGCACTGCTTGATTTTATAGTTGCCCTTGCTTCGCTCTTAATGATCCATATGAATACCCTTTACATTTTAAGATGAATACGGTATGCAAAAAT
>CALHKJ010000155.1 GCA_938033975.1 uncultured Saprospiraceae bacterium
TACGAGATTGATCAAAATATTTTTGTACCTGTGATTGATTCAGATATTATTTCTGGACCTTATGTAAAATTATTCATTCCTATCCTTAGCAATGAAAAATATCTAAGAGAAGAACTTTGTGGAGAATATGAAAAAGATGAAGCACTCAGTAGAGATGAAAATAGAATCGAAAAAAGAAAGTTTTATTTAAAATGTGTTGAACAATATGTTCATGTATCTATAAATGGTGCAGAATACAATCCAGAATTTCTACAGCACGAACATATTCAAGCAGGAAGAAGAGGTGTACAATGCTACATCCCAAGTTCGATATTAAGTCCTGGTCAAAATAAATTGAAAGTTGAAAAAACAAAGAATGCAGAAAAGGAGATTTATGATAGTTATGTTATCAACTTTTGGTATGCACCATACTAAGCAAGCATGAACATAGACAGCATTGCCATCAATTTTAATGAGACGGGTATTCTTTTTATGAATATCACGCTTGCCTTCATCATGTTTGGTATCGCCCTTGATCTAACATTGGAAAATTTCAAAATTGTCTTGACCTCTCCCAAAAAGGTTTTGACTGGAATGTTTTCTCAATTGTTGTTATTGCCTGCTTTGACCTACTTGATAATTGTCATCATGAAACCAACTCCAAGTTTAGCTTTGGGGATGATACTGGTTGCATCCTGTCCTGGGGGTAATATTTCAAATTTTATAAGTTCTTTGGCTAAAGCCAATGTAGAATTGTCTATCATACTAACCATCATCTCAAGTACGATCGCCATCTTCTTCACGCCACTTAATTTGGCTTTTTATGGCAATCTATATGAACCAACACAAGCAATATTGAGAGAGGTAGATATCAGTTGGCTCCAAGTAGTACAGACAATCTCCATGATCATTATTATCCCGATCATAATTGGCTACTTTTTCAAAAACAAATTTCCAGAATTTGCGCAAAAATTAGCTAAGCCCATGAAGATCATATCTATGGGATTATTTCTAATCATCGTTTTCGGAGCCCTTGCTCTAAACTATGAAAACTTCATTACTGTCATTGGATCCATTTTCTTGCTTGTAGTTGTTCACAATCTTGCAGCTCTTTTTTCAGGTTACTTCTCAGGTCAGCTTATGGGCCTACCATTTAAGGATAAAAAATCACTTACCATTGAAACTGGCATACAAAACTCAGGCTTAGGTCTATTATTGATTTTTAGCTTTTTCGATGGCTTGGGAGGAATGGCACTTATCACTGCTTGGTGGGGTATTTGGCATATTGTATCCGGATTTACGATTGCCTATATATGGGGCAGAAAGTAAATTTTCCAATCAAAAATGTCACGAATTCTCTTCTCAGCCCATTATATAATTGCGCTAGAATGTTAAACCAATCTTAAATTTTAAAGATTTTAGGGATTTTCTGGGTACAAAAGCAACCATTTACCGTTTTAGAGGCATATATAAGTATAGAGACGCCTTTGGAATATTGAAGGAAAGAAAATTTATTATTATGAATACATCAATTGCAAGTACGAAACAAAATCAAAAAGAAACATTAAGTCTTCTTTTGCAGCAACATATAGAGCTAAAACAATTAATTGATGCTTTATTCTCAAAAGCATGGAATACAAATTCTATCGAACCTTTGTTAGAAATACGTAGTCTTAATTCTAGCTGCATTTCAAAGTACAATGATCTTATCACTCACAATGAGGTCATGATTGACAACAAAAAAAGCAGCAACTTAACCAAGCTTGCTGACTTTAATTCAGATTTAAATCTTTGGGAAATAAATGCCAAATTATCTAAGATGATTCCTGTTTATCAAAAAGCAGTCAGCAGCATTCACTTCAATAGTTTTGTAAGAATGTTGGTAAGTATCAATATGGAGAAGTTAGTCTTAGCAAAGGATAATTTGTTGCACCCAGTTATTCCTGTGCAGGAAGCTATATCTGCATAAACAAACTAACTTCATTTAATGAATTTTACTTTTTTGCCAACCGCGGGGAGTATTCTAAAAAGTGTGTCATTATATTTCCACAATAATATTTGTTTAGGAAAAAGCCTTCGCAAGAAGGGAGGTTTTTTCCTAAATGAATATTCCTTTTACTAGTCAGGTATTCTTTCAGGAAACTCTCTTTTGAGTGTCCTTATTATTGCTGGCCATCCTCTAGTTTTCCGTTGCCAACTTTTCTTGTTGTATTGTAAAGTTAGGTATAATTGTTTTTCTAAAGCTTGTTCATTTATAAATGCTCCTTTTGTTTTTGTAGCTTTTCTCATAACTCGATGCAAAGCTTCAACAGAATTTGTAGTGTATGTTGCTCGTCTAAGTTCTTTTGGGTAATCAAAACTTACGCTCAGTTCATCCCAGTTTTTCTTCCACTTTTCTGCAATGTCTGGATACTGCTTCCCCCACTTTTCATTAAATCTATCGAGTTCTCTCAGAGCTAATTTTGAGCTATCTTTGTTGTACATTTTCTTCAGATCTTTACACACTTCTCTTAGGTTATTCCAACTTACATGTTTGACACTTGTTCTGACCATATGAACTATACATCTCTGTACAATGGATTTTGGATATACTTCCTCGATTGATTTGCTAAAGCCTTTCAAACCATCAACACAGAAAAAGATTACGTCTAATACTCCACGTTCCCGGATGTTTTCTAGTATTCTTCCCCAATGTTTTGCGCCTTCTGACTTACCTATATAAAGGCCTAGGACATCTCGATTACCTTCTAGATCTACACCAAAAACAGTATAAACTGCCTTTGTTTCTACCTTTCTATTTTCTCTCACTTTAAAATGTATAGCGTCCAAATATATGATCGCATAAATATCTTCTAATGGTCTTGATTTCCATTCTTCTATTTCATCTATTACTCGATTGGTAACACTTGTTATAAAAGAGGGGCTGTAATTTACGCCGTACATTTTTCGAAAATGCTCACTTATATCAGCGTAGCTGGTTCCTATTGCATACAAAGACAACATCTGCCGTTCAATATCAGGCGCAATATGACGTTCCCACTTTTTCACAATCTCTGGCTCAAAACTACCTGCTCTATCTCTAGGAGGATTGACAGTCAGTTCGCCAGCTCCTGTCTTTAGCGTCTTTTTTGTAGTCCCATTTCTACGATTCTTCTCAGCTTTGGTTTCTGCTAAATGAGCTTCCATTTCTTCATCATAGGCCGCTTGCAATATTCTACCAATTAAGCCTGTTAAGGCTCCATCTTCTCCGGTAAAGCCTTTTCCTGATCGAAGCTTCTTTATCGCTTCCTTCTCGAAATTCTCATAATCAAAGGGTTCTTCTTTTTTCTTTGTCATAATATCAAATTTATAAACTTTTATAATTTGACACACTTTTCAAAATACCCTCCAACCGCGCAAAAAAGTAACAAAAAAAGCCTCCGCTGTAAAGCCTTCACTAAAATTATTCCTCCTTCCCGCTCTTGAAAAAACTCGCCAAGCTTACCTTACATAAAAGCACGTTTGTCCTATTTTATTTTCAATAAAACTAAACTGCCGGCTCACACAGTTTTCACTCTTTAAGCTATTCTCAGTAATAATTTCTTAACGTTCATTCTTTAATGCGGGATTACAAAAGGAAAAAGTCTTCTTTTGCAAAAAGAATGTTTTCACAAAGCCTCTCTCGTTGCCGCATGGGGCGAGATATTTCCGTAAGCGGCTTCGAGCTCGAAGAGATCGGGGAAGCAGGAAATGTTGAGCTGAGGATTTGAGCTTAGCATGAATGCTTTAGAGAGAGTGTCCTTTTCTTTTGCTTCGTTTTCTTTTTGACATAAAAAGAAAATGAAGAAATATATTTTTGAAAAAAAATTAATAATCTACATTTCTCTCCCAATAATTCTGATCCTCAACTTCTTGAAGTATGACCAAATAATTATCATATCTCATCTCCGCAATCTCCCCTCTTTCCAAACTTTCTTTGACTGCACATTTTGGTTCATTCCTATGTGTGCAATTATTAAATTTACAATTGTCAGAAAGAATAAAAAATTCCTTGAAGTTGTGAGCAATGTCCATAACCTCAAGATGATTGTAAGATAAAGTTTTGATACCCGGTGTATCAATTAGTTTTGTGTCTTCATCAATAAAAAACATTTCTGCAAAGGTGGTTGTATGCTGGCCCTTTCCAGAAAAATCAGAAAGCTCTTGTGTTCTTAATTCAAGATCAGGATGTAATGCATTTAGTATGGTAGACTTACCTACACCCGATTGACCACTCAGCATGGAAGTTTTTCCTTTTAACTTATTGGACAACTCTTCGAGACCTGTTCCATCTGTTGCAGAACTCAATAGAACGTCATAACCAATATTGGTATAGACCGCTTCTAAGTATTGATACACAGCCATATCTTGTTCGTCATACAGATCAGACTTGTTAAATACAATGGTAACTGGAATATCGTAAGGTGAGGTCATCAATAAAAACCTATCAATAAATCCTTGTTTGAGTTTTGGGTGATTGATGGTGATGATTAAAATCGCCTGATCAATGTTTGAAGCGATGATATGTAAAAAGTGCTTCTTCCTTGGGGACTGTCTGATTACATAATTCCTTCTTACTTCTATCTCAGATATTATAGCAGTATTCTCCTCGCCATCCTCCATTTCTACTTTTACATAATCACCAACAGCTACTGGATTGGTAAGTTTCAATCCATCCAATCTAAACTTCCCTTTAATACGAGCCTTGATGATTTGTCCATCTTCCAATGAAACCTCATACCAACTACCAGTTGATCTAATGATCAAGCCTCTCATGCAGGAATGTTTGTTTTTGATTGATTGTGAATAGCACTTGCCATTTCTTTAATCAGCATTGGATCTTTTTCTATGGCATTACCTACAACGATCAAATCAGCTCCTGCTTTGACATTTGCGTAAGCTTTTTCTGCAGTTCTAATTCCTCCTCCTACGATGAGAGGTGTTTGGGTGGCACCAGCTACATTTTCAATCATTGAAGTAGATACTGGATTTTTAGCTCCACTTCCTGCATCCAGATACATCAATTTTAGTCCAAGCATCTCACCAGCCATTGCTGTACACATGGCTATATCATCTTTTGTATTTGGAATTGGCGAAGTGTTACTCATGTATTGAACAGTAGAGTTTACTCCCCCATCAATTAAAATATAACCTGTAGAAATAATTTCTAAAGGACTCATTTTTAGATATGGTGCAGTGATGACGTGCTTCCCTATTAATAATTCTGCATTACGGCCAGATATTAAAGAAAGAAATAGAAGTGCGTCTGCCTTGTAACTCAATTGAAATGAATTACCTGGGAAAAGGACCATAGGAATATCACAAGCCTTTTTGATCTCAGACAACACATTATCCAACATGTCATTGACAATCAAACTTCCACCGATAAAGAAATAATCAACCTTGGCATCCACTGATAAACGGATGACTTGTTCAAGATGCTTCAGCCGCATCTTATCAGGGTCGATAAGGATAGCAAGAGATTTTTCTCCCCTAGCCTTTTTCTGTTTTAATGAATCATAGATTGTCATGTCAAGCAAAATTAAACATTTTTGATTTAGACGCATGAAAAAGCCATGTATTGGCCAAAAAGAACAATAAAGTCAAAAGAATTGAATGTATAGCGGAGCTTATTGACAAAATCTTGTGCAGAAACGTGATTGGAAAGCAATGCTATATGAATGTATGTACATTTTTTCTTTAATTTGCAGCCACTTTCGGAGAATTGGCCGAGTGGCTTAAGGCGCACGCTTGGAAAGCGTGTATACCCCAAAAGGGTATCGGGGGTTCGAATCCCTCATTCTCCGCTTTTCTTTTTTCTATGTCTATAAGAAATATCATAGCCCTACTCCTCATCATTGCTTCACTAATCTGCCTGTATCCTGGCTTAGTGAAACCCATTCTTTCTATCAATATAGGAGTAGATTTACCAATACTTGGCAGTGTGGACTTGCATAACACCAAACAAAGCATCATGGGTACCATCAAGACCTTGCACAAAAACAACAATAGTTTGGTTGCTGGATTGATTCTACTTTTTAGTGTGATTGTGCCTATTATAAAAGCGATCAGTTTATTGCTTGTTCTATTCATCAAGAAATTACCATTCAGAACTCATCTTAAAAAATTCATCTCTTTGATCAGCAAGTGGTCCATGGCAGATGTTTTTGTTGTGGGTATTATGCTGGCATTTTTAGCCACTAGATCAGATGATAATATTGATGCAAAACTTCACGAAGGCTTTTACTATTTCCTAGCATATTGTATGTTATCGATCTTGTCCGTTATCTTTTTGAAGGTAGACGACACCCTAATTGAGTTGAGCGATTCATCTATTGTCTAGCAAAAGCTTAAGGCAAAAGACTTTGCTAAAATTTAAAGAATCATTAGCTTAGGATATTGTAAAACGAAAAACTTCAATATTATGAACGATGGTGTCATTGATTCCAATGTAGGTGGAGATCACTCACTTACAGTAACTTCTGAAATCCGATCTTATTTAAAAGAAGCCGCAAAATGGGCTTACTTCCTTTCAATTGTTGGCTTTGTTATGTTAGCCTTCATTGTTGTTGGAGGTATTTTTTCAGCCACGATTTTGGGAAGCTCTATGTCTCAACTTTCTGCTGGTATGCCTGGTGGAGGACCGGCAATTATGTCTGGTGGATTGATGATGGTAGTTTATATAGCTATTGCTGCTTTGTATTTCTTCCCTACCCTTTACCTCTATCGATATGCAAAGAAAATGAAAGTCGCTCTGGCCAATGACGACCAACTTTTTTTGGCAGAGAGTTTTAAAAATTTAAAAAGCATGTTTAAGTTCATGGGCATTTTAATGGCCATCGTTCTTGGTTTCTATGCACTAGTGATCATACTTGCCCTTCTATTTGGAGTCTTTGCAACTATGTAAATGCAAATAAAATAAAGTAGCCCTGCACAAACTTTTTGTGCAGGGCTTTTTTATGTCACTGACTTAGCAGCATGCACCCGCACAACATCCTGGAGGGCAAAATGTGCAAACCAATGCAGCTACACCGACTAGCGATGATAATATCAAAAATGCTTTTTTCATCATTACAATTTTTAAAAGTTAATAAATATGTATCATCGTAATATTACGATAGCTATAGCCAAAAAAAATCTCAACAACACTTACCTGAACTAAAGAGAGATGTAACCTTAGTCAACAATTGTCTACATTGATCCATATCAATGCAGTAGCATCGATAGGTACCATCAATATCTCCCTTTATAATCCCCGCTTCCTTCATCGCCTTCAAGTGTTGAGAAACCGTAGATTGAGAAAGAGGC
>CALHKJ010000156.1 GCA_938033975.1 uncultured Saprospiraceae bacterium
CTATGAAGATTTACTCAATGCCTTGTCAGATAAAGAGCCAGGAGATAAGGTCAAACTAACGATCTTCAGAGATGGCAAATTGATAAAACTAAAATTCAAAATGAAAGCAGCTCCGGAAGTTTCTGATAACTATAGAACAGAGCATAAGGTTTTAAAAATAGAAGGTGGTGATATTGTTGAGTGCAAAGAAAATGTAGAAGTAGAGGTAGAAACTAGGACTGAGGAATTATCAGAAAAAGAAATTGAAGTCATCGAAGAAAGAATTATTGAAAATACGGGCCAACAAGTAAAAATGCATTCAGGTCCCAACACTTTGGAAATTTCAGAATTGGATTTATTTCCAAATCCTACTGATGGAAATATTCGTGTGAGATTTTCAGTTGAAAATGAATTGGCTACCAATGTAAAGATCATTGATATTGCGGGAAGAACCATCTATGAAAAAAATATGGAAAACTTTGAAGGTGTATTTGATGAGCAGATTGATTTGCCCAAAAGTAAGTTAGGAACATTAGTATTGGTTATCGCTCAAGGCAAAAATGTATTTACAGAAAAAATTATCTTGAATTAATTAACTCAGAGTTAAATAAAAAATAGAAAAGGAGAACTTAGTAATAAGTTCTCCTTTTTTAATTGGTTTTCTACCGAATGATTCAATTCCAGCGGAAAGGAGTACAGGATGTCCTGAGCCCCCTTCCATTTTGGAATTGATCTACACCATTGTTTCAAATAATGTAGGATCATCATTCAAGTGCCGAAAAGTAATACTTTCCGCTTTCATCTTTTGCACAAGAATGTCAAAATCTTCAACTTTTGTCAATTGGATTCCAACCAAGGCAGGTCCATTTTCTTTGTTGTTCTTCTTTGTGTACTGGAAATGAGTGATGTCATCAGTTGGTCCTAATACGTTAAGAAAATCACGCAAAGCTCCCGCCCTTTGTGGGAATTTGATAATAAAGTAGTGTTTTAAACCCTCGTACAACATCGACCTTTCTTGAATCTCTTGTGTTCGGTTAATGTCATTGTTACCGCCACAAATAATGATGCCTACGTTTTTGTCAATGATTTTATCTTTTATGAAATCTAAAGCTGCAACAGACACAGCACCGGCAGGTTCTGCCACTATTGCTTCTTCATTATGTAAGTTGAGAATTGTAGTTGAAATTTTTCCTTCAGGTACAATAATACAGTCGTCCACAGTTTCTTGACAGATAAGAAAATTTCTTCTGCCCATTTCTTTGACAGCAATACCGTCTGCAAAATTATCTATCTCATTTAATCTTGTATTCCTACCTGCTTTTAAAGACTGATATAACTTGGCTGCTCCTGCCGCTTCGACAGCAATAATTTTTGTCTTTGGACTCTTGGCTTGAAAGTATGATGCAACTCCTGCAATCAATCCTCCACCCCCAACAGCGACAAGTAAATAGTCTAACTCATTAGATGCTTGTTTTAGCATTTCGATTGCAACTGTTCCTTGTCCTGCAGCAACTTCTTCATCATCAAAAGGATGAATGAAAGATTTATCACATTCTTTTGCTAGTTCAAATGCTTTCTCTTGTGCCTCATCAAAATTATCACCTTCTAAAATGATATCGATCCAATCCTCACCAAACTGCTTTACCTTTTTTACTTTTTGAGCTGGGGTGGGATTTGGCATTACAATAGTGCCTTTAATTTTCATATGATTACAGGCGAAGGCAACTCCTTGAGCATGATTGCCTGCACTTGCACAGATGACACCTTTTGACAATTCATCTGCACTTAGATTCATCATCTTATTGTAAGCACCACGTAGTTTGAAAGATCTTACAATTTGTAAGTCTTCTCTTTTTAAGTGTATGTTGCAATTGTACTTTTCAGACAATCCAACATTAAGCTGCAGCGGAGATTCTATCACTACTTTAGATATTCTCTCAGCTGCAGCTTCTATTTTTTCAATTGGAATAAGGATATTATGTTGAGGATCCTTAGTCATTTTTAGGTCTCAGTTTTCTAACTGTTGCCCCTGCTCTCCACATTTCTGATTCTCTAAGTTCATTAAGTTCTGCCTCAAGCTTAACTCTATAATCACTTTTACTGTTACTATCGATACTTAATTTCGCTTCATGACCAGACTCCACACTATCGTACAGTTCTTCAAATACTGGCTTTACAGCATCTCTAAATTTTTTCCACCAATCTAAAGCTCCTCTTTGAGCAGTGGTAGAACAGTTGGCATACATCCAGTCCATACCATTTTCTGCTACCAATGGGTATAGTGATTCTGTCGCTTCTTCTACAGTTTCATTAAATGCTTCTGATGGAGAATGACCTCTTGATCTCAATAGATCATATTGTGCTGCAAATAAGCCTTGGATCGCACCCATCAATGTTCCTCTTTCCCCCGTAAGATCTGAATAAACTTCTCTCTTGAAGGTTGTCTCAAACAAATAACCAGAACCAATTCCAATTCCTAATGCAATGATTCGATCTCTCGCTCTTCCTGTTGCATCCTGATGTACAGCAAAACTTGAATTTAGACCTTTGCCAGCTAGAAACAATCTTCTTAAACTTGTTCCACTACCTTTTGGAGCTGCCAATATAACGTCCACATTTTCAGGAGGGACAATTCCAGTTTGGTCCTTATAAGTGATACCAAATCCATGAGAAAAATACAATGCCTTTCCTTCAGTTAAATGTGGTTTCAATTCTGGCCACACTGAAATTTGTGCAGCATCAGACAACAAATATTGGATAATAGTTCCTTTGGTAGCAGCCTCCTCTATTGAGAAGAGTGTTTCACCAGGTACAAAACCATCTTCAATTGCTTTGTCATATGATTTCGAAGGACTCCTTTGTCCAACTATTACATTGAAGCCATTATCTTTTAGGTTAAGTGCTTGCCCTGGTCCTTGGACACCATATCCAATTATCGCAATTGTTTCATCTTTTAGAATTTCTCTTGCTTTTTCTAGGGGAAATTCGTCTCTAGTAACAACGGTTTCTAATTGACCGCCAAAATCTAACTGAGCCATATTTTTTCTATTTTAATTTTTTTGAACGTAAGTAATTATTTAATTGTTCCAATGGTCTGGAGATCGCAATTCTACCGGATCTCACAAACTCAAATATTCCATATTTTCTTAATTCCTCAAGCAGTGCTTCTGTCTCATGATGAAGTCCTGTTTTTTCAATCACGGTAAACTCTTCTTCAATTTCTAGAATTCGAGCGTTGTGTTTTCTTGTGAGGTTTTCTATAATCGTACCATTCATAAATGCCTTTGTAGGTACCTTGTACATGGCAATTTCTTGATAAACCAATTCGTCATTAGTATAATAGAAAGCCTTGATCACATCCACTTGCTTGTCAAGTTGTGCAACTATTTTCTTCACCGTATCCTCTGTGACATTGACCACAATAATGATTCGGTATATGCCTTCCATGGAAGATGCTGAAGCAATGATACTTTCGAGATTTATATGTCTTTTAGTAAAGTTTGAAATAATCCTTGCTAAAATTCCTGTTTTATCTTCAGTGAAAACTGATATAGTAAATTCCTGCTTCATGATTAACTAAGTTGAATTTGTGAAACTGATTTACCTGTTGCTATCATAGGGAATACATTTTCTTCCTTGATTACTGACACATGTAATAAGTATGGTCCTTTGTATTCTAACATTCTTTTTATTCCTTCTTCCAATTCTTCTGCCTTTGTAATTTTACTCGCTTCTACACCGAAGCCTTTTGAAATCATGACAAAATCTGGATTTTGCAATTCTACTGCTGAATATCGTTTTTCAAAAAACAATTCTTGCCATTGTCTTACCATTCCAAGATGTTCGTTGTCTAATATCAATATCTTGACGGGAATATTCCATTGAGCACAGACGCCAAGTTCTTGCAATGTCATTTGGAATCCACCATCTCCTATGATCGCTAGGGTGGTGTCTTTTGGTCTTCCCATTTGTGCACCTATTGCAGCTGGCAGACAGTAACCCATTGTTCCAGCGCCACCTGAAGATATCCATTGGTCTTTACCTAAGTAATCGTAATACCTTGCTGCTGCCATTTGATGTTGGCCTACATCAGTGACCACAATCGCTTCACCATTTGTTTGTCTCGATGCTTCCTTTATGACACGAGCCATAGTCAACTCTTTGTTTGACTTATTCAATTCCTTTTTGATGATCTTATTGTATTCCTTTTTATATAGCTTGTCAAAACCTTCTACCCACTTTGTGTGCTTACGTTTTTTTACTAAAGGAATCAAAGCAGCCAATGCTTCTTTTGCATCCCCAAGGACTGGATATTCTATGCTTACATTTTTATTTATTTCAGCAGGATCAATTTCAATATGGATCTTTTTGGCTTGGGTTGCATAAGCATCTAGTCTACCAGTGACACGGTCATCAAACCTCATGCCTATGGCGATCAAAAGATCACATTCATTTGTTTTTATGTTAGGTGCATAATTTCCATGCATTCCCAACATTCCTTTGTGCAGAGGATGGTCATCATTTAGTGCAGAAAGTCCATGAATGGTTGCCCCAATTGGAATTCCAGTTTTATCAACAAACTCTTTGAATAGTTTTTGTGCTTTGGAAATATGGATACCATGCCCTGCCAAAATGAATGGCTTCTTCGCTTTGTTAATTGCCTTTGCAGCAGCCTCTATCTGAGCTTTATCAATCTTGGATTTCGGGATGTAGGATCTTATTTTTGGTTTGTGTTTATAACTAAATTCTAATTCCTCTATCTGTGCGTTTTTGGTTATATCAATTAATACAGGCCCCGGTCTTCCAGAGTTTGCGATATAAAATGCTTTCGCAAATATCTCTGGTATTTCCTCCGCTCTGGTAATTTGATAATTCCATTTTGTAACTGGAGTTGAACAGCCAATTACATCTACTTCTTGAAATGCATCGGATCCCAAAAGGTGTGCATACACTTGTCCTGTAATGCAAACTAGTGGTGTTGAGTCTAACATGGCATCTCCCAATCCGGTAATAAGATTGGTGGCTCCTGGTCCAGAAGTAGCAAATACGACTCCTGTTTTTCTTGTTGCACGGGCATAACCTTCT
>CALHKJ010000157.1 GCA_938033975.1 uncultured Saprospiraceae bacterium
GTTTAGTAACCTGGATTTTGAGTTAAATTAGGGTTATTGGTTATTTCCAAAGGTGGAATAGGTAATAAGTAATCACGCGAAGGATCAAAGTTTTGAGTTCCTAGAAGTTCAGTTTCAAAACCATTTGATCCAAACACTTGATCGCCCATTTTTCTTCTTACGATATCATACCATCTCTTTTGCTCAAAGGCTAGTTCTAGTCTTCTCTCTTCCATCACATCATCAATAGTAGCTCCTGAAATATCTGCAGGTGCATTGCTTGGCTCAGCTGTGCCATCACCATTCCTTGCTCTTTCTCTTACCATATTAATATACTGGTCTGCCTCAGCAGTATTTCCAATTTCAATGGCAGCCTCCGCAGCAATTAAGAGAACTTCAGCATAGCGCATCATCTGATAATTGGAGTGAGAATCTCTACCACTTGTATTTGCTTGTGGTAAATCTCCAGCCATTGCCGTATATTTTGAAATGTGAGGACGATTGGTATTACGCCCATCTACACTTGAAAATTCAGTATAGTTAAGGACATTACCATCGTTATCAAGTGCTTGATCGTCCAAGTTTACTTGCCTTCTGTAGTCACCTGCATCCCAAGTGTCATAGACTGCTTGAGCCGGTACCATTACAGACCAGCCACCTGATGGATAGTAAGTCGCTTGTCCATAGAAGCCAGTGAAGGCAGCTAGATAATCTCTAGATTCATCATTAACATTTGTCCCTACAAAGTCAATTACAAAAATTGGTTCCTTTGAGAAATCTGTATTCTCCGCATGGAAGATATTTCTATAATCTGGCTCCAAGGCCAAATCATAAGTACCTGCCTTGGAAATTATATCAGTTGCTTCAGTATATGCCAATTGGTATTCTTCTCTGGTTAGGTATACACTAGCAAGAAAAGCACTTGCAGCAGCTTTGCCAGGCAAAGCTCTATTGGTACGTGAATCAGGTAACCATTGTTTAGCATATTCAAAATCTTCAATGATGGTTTCATATACAATATCAGCCGGTGTCCTTTCTGCTATTGACGCTTCGGCTGTAGTAGTCATTTCATCCAAAAATGGAATATCACCAAAAAGTCTCACCAAGTGATAATAGGCAAAGCCTCTAATAAATCTAGCTCTTGCAGCAATTTCTTCTTTTACACCTGCACCTTGTTCATCAAGTTGATCAAGTTCTCTCAGAGTCTCATTGGCTGCTCTCACAATTTGATAAAGACGAGGCCAAAAACTTCTTTCTGGGTTGGCTGGATTTAAAATCAAAGGGTTACTAGCTGAGACAGTAAATTGATCATGCTCAACTCTTTCAGAACGAGTAGTAGGATTTCCTATATCCACCATATCTGAACGTAACATAATTGCAAGGCCCAATCCTCTAGACATAAATGCTCTAGCTGATAAGTGACCATATGCTCCTGCTATTGTAGTTTCAACAGTTTGCAAATCGAGAACTCTCTCGTCTGGGTTTAATTGGCTTCTTGCATCCTCTTCTAAATCCGAACAACCAAGCATTGTAAAGCCAATAACCAATGCGAATAAATATTTATAATTTTTCATTTTTTTAATCTTTTGAGTCATTTAGAATGTCAAATTAAATCCAAGTGTAACTGACCTTAAATTAGGGTAATTACCAAAATCATGTCCTTGAATCACATTTGAATCTCCTCTACTTTCACCACCACCACCAAAGTAACTCACTTCTGGATCCAAGCCAGAGTAATTTGTGAATGTCAAAATATTCTGTGCACTAACAGATAATCTTGCAGAACTAACTCCAATGTTTTGTAACATACTAGTCGGCAAGCCATATCCTAAAGCCACATTTTTAAGTCTCAAATAACTTCCATCTTCAACAAATCTAGAAGATCTTTCTCTTCCTCTAATTGCTGCACGAGGAATATCTGTATCCGTATTATCCGGTGTCCAAGAATTCAATACATCAGTGAGACCATTGCTATCACCATTGTATAATTGCACTGCAGTAAGATTATAAATATCTCCTCCCACTACTCCTTGAAAAAATACATTCAAATCAAAATTCTTGTAACTAAAAGTATTGGTAAGTCCGAAGGTAAAGTCAGGATTTGGATCACCAATTATTTGTCTATCATTGTCATCAATCATTCCATTAAAATTCCCTTCTTCATCAGCTACTTCAGAAAACAAAGGCTCTCCTGGAATTGGGTTTCCATCTCCATCAAAAGACACACCCTCCAAAGCTGTACCATCTGGAATGGCTCCACCTTGGTATACCCCTTGGTAATCTAATCCCCAGAAAACACCAATTGGCTCTCCTTCACGTAAGATATATGTAGATCCACCAGCAAAATAACTTGGTGCTCCTGTGCCTATTAGTTCAGTACCTGATGACAATTCTACCACTTCACTTCTATTTCTTGAAAAGTTTACATTAGTAACCCATCTAAAATCATTTTTGTTAATGTTATTAGAGGTTAATGAAAGCTCAATGCCACGATTGTTAATAGCCCCGACATTTCTTAGAACATCCAGATCCGTAGTTCCTAAGTAAAAGTTTGAAGCTCTATCAATCGCCAAAAGATCTTCGGTATCAATATTATAGTAGTCTGCGCTAAATGAAATTCTATTTTCAAACAAACCCACATCTACTCCAACATTCGTTTGAAATGATGTCTCCCATTTTAAATCAGGATTTGCTTCACGAGCCAAATCAACACCAAAAGCACCATCCACTTCTGAAGGTGGCTGTACTCGATAGATAGCCAATGATTCATAAGGACCAATTGCTTGGTTACCTGTCAAACCATAACTAGCTCTTACTTTAAGATTTGAAATTGTTGGATTATCAATTAAGAAACTTTCGTTTGAAACTTTCCATCCAACAGCAAATGAAGGAAAAATTGCAAACTTGTTATTGGCAGCAAAGTTAGATGCTCCGTCTCTACGTACAGTAGCAGTAAATAAATATTTGTTGGCCCAATCTAAATTTACACGTCCAAAAACTGACTCAATTTCTGATTCAGAAAAACGAGAATCAACTGTTCTTTGATCAATTTGTCCCGCTTCTAAGTTGTACCACGTAAAAGCATCATTCAATAATTCTCTTGCGCCAGCTTCAAGTCCTTCAGTTGTACTTTTCTGATATGAGTGACCAGCTGTTGCTGTGATACTTCCACGCCCAATCGGTGTAGTATAGCTTAGGTAATTTTCGTTTAGTAATCTTGTTCTTTTCACAGATTCTAAAAACGCTCCTCCTGCTGATAAAACAAAAGTTTGTGGCTTGAAGTAACCTTCAGTACTGTTTTGAGTTCGATAACCCAAAGTAGTTTTGAAATTTAATCCTTTTAATATTTCAAAATCAGCATACATGTTGGTTCTTGCATTATCTGATTTTGTTTCGTTCGTTATTTGAGTGGCTACTGCCCAAGGATTCTCTATATCATCTCCTACAGTATTTTGAGAAAAGTTTCCTGCGCTATTAAACAATCCAACGTCAGGTGCAAATCTAAAGGCCAAGGACACAACATCATCTCCACCACCATTTACTGATCCGATTGCATCACTACCAGTAGACTGTGTCGAAACACCATTTTGCTCACTTCGACTTGCAATAGTGTTCATACCGACCTTTAGTCTCTCACCAACTTTTGTATCAACGTTTGCCAAAAACTGAAGTTTTTCAAAGTCAGAATTTACAACAATTCCATCTTGATTAAAATAAGTACCAGATATATAATAATTTACATTGTCACTACCACCTGAGACTGATAACTGATGGTTTTGTGTATTTCCACTTCTGTAAATTTCATCCTGCCAGTCAGTAT
>CALHKJ010000158.1 GCA_938033975.1 uncultured Saprospiraceae bacterium
CCATGTGTCCCTGGTTCGATTCCTGGAGGCACCACAAAGACCTCAGCGAAAGCTGGGGTCTTTTTGTTTGATGTAGGATGTATGATCTATGATTTAGGACATTAACTTAAGGTCTTTATCTGTTTATGCCTCCCTGATTCTAATGTTCTCTTTCTCCTAAAGTCGAAAGAGAACTTATAATCTTCCCCGCCAGTAGTCGGGCGCAGCCTCCATCTTAGGATGGAAGCGGAAACTACTTTCATAAAGAGATAAGTTTTCCTAGAACCTGCTTGTAGTTTCAGCGAACACAAGACTTGTTACAACAGGTTAGCAGTTCCAATCCGGAACTCAATCCCTCTACCCTTAGGTGGAGGGAAGAATTTCAAGCTCTTCGTAGAAGAGTTTAGAAATTCAGGGAGGCATCAAAACTTTCTATTGAAATTCAATCTATTAAATCACCCCAAGCAATCTTTAGTCTTACATACTAAATCCTAAATCCCACAAAAAAAAAGCCCCCACTATCCAGAGCTTTAGAATTTAGAATCCAAAATTATATCTGTATCCCAAATTAATATTAAGTATTCCTACAGATTTATCAGTAACAACATTTTCAATTGTATACTTCACTGGTACTAAGTATGATGCAGACATTTGGCATCCACCAATTGCTATTCCTACCTCTGGCATGATACCAAAACCACCACCACTTTGTTCTGGAACAACTATAGTTTCTTCTCCTATTGTGATTGTGTATCCTGGTGTAAGCAATTGTGCAATACCTAAGCTCAATCCACCATATGGACTAAACCCTTGATCTTTCAATCTGGACATCATTTTACATATTAGTGTCAATTATCAGACCTTTTGTATAGGCCTATGACAAGCCGCGAAATCGTTGTTTTGAGCGTTATTTTGCTATAAACATTAGGTATTTTCCTATAACTTGCAGCTTACATTTGAGTTGATTTGGCTAGTTCTAACAGAGGTTTAGCTATCTTAACCTTACGAAATCAATTAAGAATGCACAAAGGGTCCATTATTAAGCTAATCACCTTAGCTATCATTACTATGATAGCTACTCATAGCTACGCCCAGTGCGTATCACAAAACCAATTAGATTTAGCAGGCTCAACTGAAATATGCCCTGGAGGAGGCCGTGCCTTCATTTCTGTAATTGGTGACTTTGAAGAATATAGCTGGGACAATGGTTCGGTTGACTCACTGCTTATAGTTGCAGAGCCTGGTATATATAATTTGATTGTAACGGATTCTTTAGGATGTACCTTAGATACTTCAATAGAAATTGTTGATGGACCTAACTTAGGTTTGATCGTTGCTAGTCCAGATTTAGAAATGCCTGTAGAAGGACCTTTTATTATCTGTAATATTGATAGTACTCTATTACATGCAGGCTATAATTTTCAAGAATACTTGTGGAGCACCGGTGAAACAACTCCTAACATTTATATTTCTGAATCCGACACTTATGAGTTAACTGTCACTGACTTTGGAGGCTGTACTGGTACAGCCAGTTTAGAAATCAAAGTACAGACAGATTCTATTGCTCCAACTATCCTGACTTGCCCTGGATCGAATGGTCCTATTGAAATACAAAATTCTGGTCTTGAAGCTTGTGATGGGAGTAGTCAGTTAATTGAAAACTCAACAGGTTTTTCATTTCAATCACAATGGACAGGACTTGATGGAAATGTAGCTTTCCCTGGAGTAGCTACAGATAATTTAAATCAAACCGAACCAGCTCTATTTGAATATAGGGACTCAATCATTATTTCAGAATGTAATAATTCAAATGTCGCTTTTGAATTTGAAAGGACTTGGAGAGCTTCAGATATTTGTGGCAACTTTGATTCCTGTTCACAGATTATTAGAATCATAGATTCAAGTGGTCCAATCATTATAGATGGAGTTAATTTCTTTCTCAATCAAGATTCAGGGAATCCAAATGGGCCATTTAATTTTACATCACTTTATTGTCCTGTTTTCATCAATTGGCAAGAGCCCAATATAAATGACATTTTTGATAATTGTACTTCTAACTCTAATATTCAAATTAGTTCATCGAATCCTAGTGGAACAATTTTTCAAGAAGGTATTACTGCAGTTAGTTATTTATTAGAAGACGAATGCGGAAATCAAACTGAATATATTTTCGAAGTTGATCTTGCATGTTTAGGTTGCGATGAATCGGGTACAAATTATACTAATTGTAATGAGCCACCAGTAATATGCAATTTAAATGAGTTAGATGATTATACTGGATGCACACCTGCATATGGTGGTCAAGTACTTGGACCTCTTTGTAACGGGGGTGCTTTAAATAATCCATCATATTTAAGTTTTATCGCAGCTTCTAGTGGTGTAAGTATATCTATTACTCCAGAATTTTGTTCTCCAGGAGAGAATGGATCAATTGGATTACAAGCAAACATAACTGATCCTTGCAACCCAACAATCTGTTATGCAAGTTCTGGAGCAGATTGCTTTGTAACACCATTTACTATTCAAGCAAACAACCTGATTATTGGTCAAGAGTACCAATTGATTATTGATGGTTGTAATGGTAGTGCTTGTCAGTGGAGCATAAATATTAACAATGCACCTTCTTTTGATATTTTAAACGTTGGAAGTTTTGAAGTAGACAATTATCAGTTTCCAAATTGCTATAGTCCCTCAAACAACTATTGTTCTGGATCCGAATTAATATTCTTCCCAGACAATCATTTTGATTCAGAATTTTATTTCTGCTGGTCGATCAATAATAATACTGGTGTTACAGCCACGAATCAAAGTACAAATTGTTTGGCAACTCCAAATACAGTTTTCAATTGTGGAGGAGACTATAACACTTGTGGCCCACTGAAATTAGTCTTTGATAATCCTGGAACATATACGGTTTGTTTGGATGAGATTGAAAATGGTTGTGACAATCAAACATTAAGTAATTATTGCCAGACTGTAATCATATCAAGTCCCGCTAATGTAAATTTTGGCAGCTATAATATTTGTCAATCAAATATGCCATGGCAACCAAATGTTCTAGGACCAAACGGAGAATCTTGGCTAGGTAATGGCACAATAACTCCTGGCTTAAATTCAATATCAACGCAAGATGTATGTGGTTGTACCAATGAACAAACTATATTTATAAATGTCATCTCAGAAGGAATGCAAAGTCAATTTATTGATATTTGTGCAGATGACCTAACAAGTTTCTTTGATCCTCAATACGGTGTTTCGTGGTCTGACTTGCAAAGCAATTATAATTCAGAATTAAATACAGCAAGTATTAGTCTTGCCAACGGTTCTAATCAAACACAATTCGACGGCACAAGTTGTAGTATAGATTTAAACTATCAGTTTTTCTTGTACGATTTGGATGGAAGTATACTTCAAACTGAAGGTCAAGATTGTAATTCAACATTAACCTTCAATTTAGACCTTAATAGTTTTCCAACCTTCATGTTCGAAAACAATTTAAAATATAGTTGGACTAATCCTTCAGGAGTAGAAATTGGAACTGACAGATCTGTAGATGTTGACTTAAATGGGACTTTCGGTCTAAGGATTGAATACATTATCCCTACTGGTAGTTCTTGCTTCTACAATTTCAACTTTACTGTAAATGAGTCAAGTGCTGTTTTGAGCACATATTATATAGACATTGATGGTGATGGTTTTGGAAATGCAAATAATAGTTTAGTTGATTGTGAGCAACCATTTGGATATGTATTAAACAATACGGACTGTAATGATGCAGAACCAACTATCCATCCTGGTGCCCCTGAAATTCCAAACAACGGTATTGATGAAAACTGTGATGGAACAGATACTGTTACAGCTATTGACAATGATCAGGATGGATATACAGATGATGTGGATTGTAATGACAATGATCCAGTTATTAATCCTAATGCAGCCGAAATACCCAATAATAATGTCGATGAAAATTGTGATGGAGTTATTCTTATCATCGACCTTGATGGTGATGGCTTCAATTCGGATGAAGACTGCGATGATTCAAATGTGAATATCAATCCTTCTGTTCAAGAAATCCCAAACAACAACACAGATGAAAATTGTGATGGAATTATTTTAGAAATTGACGCTGATGGTGATGGCTTTAATTCGGATGAAGATTGTGATGATACCAACGCTGCTATTAATCCGGGCGTTACTGAAATCCCTAATAACAGCATAGATGAAAATTGCGATGGTATATTCGCAATTGTAGACATGGATAATGATGGATGGAATTCAGATAGCGACTGTAATGATTTCGATGCCTCAATTAATCCTACGGCAATAGAGATTCCAAACAATGATGTTGATGAAAATTGTGATGGAATAATCCAAACTATAGACAACGACAATGATGGCTTCAATTCTGACGAAGATTGCGATGATAATAATGCAGGAATAAACCCTAATGCAGAAGAAATTCCCAACAATGCATTTGATGAAAATTGCGATGGTACCATCTTAGTAATAGATATAGATGGAGATGGATTTAATTCAGATGTAGACTGTGATGATTCAAACGCAAGCATCAACCCAGCCGCAGAAGAAATTCCAAATAATGATTTTGATGAAAATTGTGATGGAGAGATTTTAGTTGTGGATGCCGATGGTGATGGTTATAACTCAGATGAAGATTGTGATGATTTTAATGGAAGTATCAATCCCGGAGTTGATGAAATTCCAAACAATGATATTGACGAGAATTGTGATGGTGTTTTATCCATTGAAGATCTGGATAATGATGGTTATGACACAAACAATGATTGTGATGATAATGACCCTAGCATCAACCCTGATGCTGAAGAAATTCCAAACAACGATATTGATGAGAATTGTGATGGATCAATTCTAATAATTGATATTGATGGAGATGGATTTAATTCAGCTGAGGATTGTAATGATGATGATCCAAATATAAATCCAGATGCAGAAGAAATTCCAAACAACGATATTGATGAAAATTGTGACGGTCTAATTACAACAGTAGATATGGATGAGGATGGATACGATTCAAATGAGGACTGTGATGACAGTGATGCAAGCATCAATCCAGATGCGGAAGAAATTCCAAATAATGACATTGATGAGAATTGTGATGGTTCGATCTTAATAATCGATATAGACGGTGATGGCTTTAATTCCTCAGTGGATTGTGATGACAATGATGCCAATATCAATCCTGACGCAGAAGAAATCTTAGATAATGAATTTGACGAAGACTGTGATGGAATTGCCAATATTAGCAGTGCAACAACGAATCTTAATGGTGTCTCAATTAAGATTTATCCAAACCCATTTTCAGATTTTGTAACTATAAAAACAGATAAAAAAATCCATTACCAAATTTTATCTATCGATAGTCAAATAGTTAGTGAGGGTGATATTAATTCTTCAGAAGTAGAAATTAATTGCAATCATCTTAGCAGTGGTGTCTATTTTATCATTCTTTCTGAGCTAGATGGAAAAGAAAAATCAGTCAGTAAATTGATAAAAATTCAATAAATCTGGCCATTGTGTTCTTACTACACAGCTGATATTATTTAAAATTTATTTCTTTTACTGTTTATAAGCTAAAAAAGGGTTACTTTTGTAATCTACTAATCATGTATCATTAGATTTTTTCATTTATATTAAAAATCAAAATATGAACATGTTACCCCACAAAATCATCAAGTTCAACAATTCGGCTAGGTTGACTTCAAGGGAAATTCAAGTCCTTAATTTACTTTCACAAGAAAATTCTACGAAAGAAATTGCCCACGAATTGAATTTAAGTAATTCTACTGTTGAATCTCATAGAAGAAATTTACTTATCAAAATGCAGGTTAAAAATGTTGCAGGTCTTATTCGTCGTGGATTTGAGCTTGGTTTTCTTAGAGTTAATTATGAACAGGGAAAAACCACTGATAGATATGACATTAACATTTAGCACTAGCTGATCTAAAAGAGAGAACTTTCTTTAACTTTTTAATTTGCAAAGTTTACTTTTACCCCAAAGCAATTTGGGTATGAGCAAATTATTACAACTTTCAATTTTAATATTCTTTCTATTTGGTGTGTCCTTTTCAACATTGCTTTCTCAAATAGGAGCAGTAAGCAGTAATTTTTTAAGTACTTATAACGCATTGCCTGTTCCTAAAAAAGTCTTAGAACTTGAACCAACTTTTTCCTATTCTAGGTCGCTCGGCTACTTTAACAACGAGGGAGACTACACAAATACCTCAGGAGCTAACATTTCTTCCAGCTTATACTTCAGGGCAACCTATGGCGTAACTGAAAATTTTGAAATAGGTGCTGGACTTCCAACTAGTCTAAATTCTTTAAACTTAGGGGCAAAATTACACCTACTTGGAAATGAAGAATTCGGGATAGCCATCATGGGTGGTATTAATTCAGATATAACTAGCGGGAATAGAACTATCAGCTCACTTCAAAGACAGTATGTTCTCGGACTAGCAAGTCATTATTTGTTTAGTACAGAATTATCAATAAATTTCAGCCTACAATATCAAGACCTTCAAGGCTATGAGGGCAATGACTTTTTTATAAACTCAGAACTTGGATATTATATAGGTAAAAACACCTTAGGAATTGTAGGTTTTGGATATAGCAAATTCTCTAATTCTGAGGAAACAGATTCAAGTCTTTTTTCATTGTTCCCTGGTTTTGCAATAGAACAAACAAATATTATAATTGTAGTACAAACACAATTTGATTTACTCGGTAACAATATTTTGTCTACCAATGGTATCAGTGTATCATTGACACAACTTATTGAATAAAAATCAATGTATGCCCCACTCAAAAAATATTACAATCTACGCTATGTCCCAAAAGGGATATGCTGTCGTTCAAGCACTAATAAAGAAGAAACTACTTACTGAAAATGATCTTATTGTTTTTGGAAGAGACAATGATGTAGACATTGATTATGCAGATGAGATAATTGCTCTTTGTGAAAATAATAATATAAGAATTGAAGAAAGAAAAGATCATCAAGAAGCAAAAACTGATTATGTAATGGCGATAAGCTGGAGATGGATTCTTCCATCATCAAAAAAGCTTATCATTTTGCATGATTCATTATTACCTAAGTACAGAGGTTTCCTTCCACTTGTCAGTGCATTAATGAACAAGGATACCATAATAGGTGTAACCGCGCTATTCGCAAATGACTATTATGATAGTGGGGATATCATTGCACAATCAAAAACAGATATCACTTATCCAATTAAAATTCAGAAAGCTATCAATTTGATAGAAAAAAACTATCAAGAACTTGCTGTGAAAATTGTTAGAAATATCAAGGAAGGAGTTGAGTTAAAAGCTAAGGCGCAAAACCATGATGAAGCTACTTATAGTTTGTGGAGAGACAATGATGACTATAGAATAGATTGGACAAAAAGTGCAGAGTACATTCAAAGATTCATAAACTCAGTTGGATCACCCTATCTTGGAGCTTCGTCAATACTGAATGGAGAATTGGTAAGAATATTAGATGCTGATATTTTTCCAGATAAAAACATTTCGAATAGAGATCCAGGGAAGGTAATTTTTATGGAATACAAAAAGCCTGTTATTGTCTGTGGAAGTGGATTATTAAAACTTACTGTCATAAAAAATAGCAAAGGAGAAAGCATGATCCCGCTGAAAAGTTTTAGATCCAGATTTGAATAAATCATTTCCTAGCAAGGATGTAAAAATATTGTTTAAACTTCTCATCCTGTTCTATAGTAAATCCCTTTGCTTTGAGTTTTTCAATGATAGGAGCAGTAGATTCAAACTCTTGCACATGATCATCTATAGCAACTCCATTTTTTAAACGGTGCAATAGTCGCAAACCTTTTTCAATGATAGCTCTGACACTAAATTTCTTTTTAGTTGCACCAGACTTTGCTCCTTTAAGATGACTAGAGATCAACAATTTACCATTAGGTTTTAGTACTCTAAAGGCTTCATTAATAAATAACTTATAATCTTTATAGTGATCAATTGCTGAAGAGGAAATTATCAAATCAGCAATATTATTTCTAAACGGCAAATCTTCTGCATAGGATCGAATATGGCCAATCGGAATCTCTAGAAGTGAAGGATACATTCTTACAAACTGATCATGCAGTAGCCTTACATTTGGATCGATCAAAAAATATTGGAGACTGTGAGGGTATCTAAAAAAACTAGACAAAAAATGGCCAGTCCCTCCTCCAACATCAAGGACTACTTTATTCTGAATCTGTGCTAGTCCGGTTTTTAATCCAATATAATGGTCTATAGGAATACTGTTAAAAAAAGTATGTGGATTGAGAGACTTGTGATAGTTTAAAAATTTAGAATTTTGTCTTTCCCAATTATCAACATCACTAGATATATCTTTAATAAAATCTGCAAGCTTGTCAACGGCTTGGTAATCACTGTTTCTAAGAAATTCTTGTTCATACTCATTAGGATCTCTCCTCCTTTGCTGAAATAAATCTGCATTTTGATAGATATCTCTTTTAACATCTATAAGATCAAAAAACAGTTTGCTTAATTCCATAAATCAAAATTACAATTTAAAAACAAACTCTAATGTCTTAATCTTGCAGCTAAACAGCAATAACTGCCAAAAAAATTAGTTACTTTATAAATGTAAATTCAACTCGACTAATGAATATTTATTCTATCTCCCACCTTTTGGCAGGCCCATTTGCATTACTGGCCTTATATCTTGGTTATAATACTTTGACTATAGATGATTATCAACATTCAATTTGGTTGATCTTACCTATAACAGCTCTAGTACTTTTATACTTATTTAAACCTCAATTAGATTATTGGTGGCACACAAAGTTTCCAGTTAAATTCGATGAAAAACTGGGTGAGTTTTTAGCAACCAAAAATCCTTATTATGCATCACTAGAAGGAGAAGAAAAAACTAAGTTTCAAAATAGACTTAATCTCTATATGGAGGCTAGAGATTTTAAGGCAGTAGGTACAAATGAACAAAGAGATATACCTTACGATCTCAAAGCAATGTTATCGAGTATTCCTGTTCAAATGACAATGCATAAAGATGATTTTTTGGTTGGAGATATGGATCGCATATTTCTTTACAAACACCCATTCCCAACACCAGGAATGCAATTTTTACATACAGTGGAAACTCATGTAGAAGATGGTGTTTTTATATTTTCATTAAATGAATACCAAGCAGCTATTCATGAACCGGAAAAATTTTATAACAATATTTGGTATGGTTTCATGGATGCCTATCTGAAGGTATTCAAAGATGACACAAGCGCTATCGAAGGATTTGCAAACTTTGAAAACATCAAAAAAATTGGAAAATATACACAAGAATATATCTTGAGAATCTTAGGCTTAAAGGCAGTTGATCCTTTAGTGGTAATCTGTGCATTATACTTTACACACAACAAACAAATGCAAACGAATAGTCCAGAAACTTATCAAGCAATGAGTCAGTTTTTCTCCTAATACTTAACAAATATTTCGTCAATTTTTAAAGCAAGCTTTTGATCTTTTTCTGTGACCTTTCCTCCTGCATCGTGAGTATTTAGTTTGAAACTTACTTTATTCCAAACATTGCTCCAGTCAGGATGATGATTCATTTTTTCTGCTTCGATGGCCACTTCGGACATGAAGGCAAAAGCCTCTCTAAAGTTTTTAAATTCAAAGGAGGCAACAAGTTTATCATTTTCTTCTTTCCAACTACTCATTCTATATTTATTCTTTGATCCCTGGGTCTCTTTCTAAAAATTCATCATAGAGTAAGGTATGTCTGCTTTCCATTGGTACATTCCATCCTCTTATAAATAGATGCTGAATCTGTGTCTTTGTTTCAAATGGATCACCATCGCAAACGAATAGATTCGCTACCTTTCCTTTTTCAATACTCCCATACTTATCAGCTATTCCAAAAATTTCAGCAGGGACAATAGTAATTGCTTTTAAAGCTTCTTCCACTCCCATACCGTAGGCTGCAGCAAAACCTGCATTGAAAGGTAGATTTCTAACATTCTCTGTTTCATCGGTACGGATAGCAACCTTCACACCAGCTTCTAACATTTTTGCTGGATTGGTGTAAGAGACATCGTATTTATCACTTGTACGAGAAGGGACTCTCAATACAGGACCAGTGATTACTGGAATATTGTATTTTGCCAAAGAATCAGCAACGCGCCATCCTTCTGCTACTCCTGTAAAAACTGCTTTGATTCCTTTTTTATTTACCCAAGCTAAAGCATTGAGTATATCTGTTTTCTTATTGACCTCAATCATTAATGGTGAGTCTCCTTTCATGACAGGCACCATCGCTGCAAGTTGAGGGTTGTACTCTCCACCTGTCTGATTTATTTTGGCATAAATTTCAGCTTGAGCCCAAAAGTCTTTGAGTTTTTTTAATGCCTTCTCACTATCCTTTTTAATATCCTCTTCACTTCTCCTATCCCAACGACCTCGCTTGCCTGTTGATGGATAGTTCATCAACACCGCTTTAGATCCTGCATACATTTGGTCTGGCGTATAGCCATGAAGGTCTATTACAGCACCAGTACCAGGAAAAAGATCTCCTGTTGGCTTAGAAAAAACTGTAGTTACTCCATTTACTCTAGTAACAGGAATTGCAACCGCATTTGGGTTGACTGCTGTGAGTGCTTGCATATGAGGAGTATAATCCCCAAGCTCATCTGAATCTCTTGTTAAGGAAACAGAGCTAATTTCAATTAAGCCCAACTGAGTTCCTCCATCAATAAAACCCGGATAAATAAATTTACCACTGCAATCAATCTCCGTAGCATCATTTGCCGAAAGGCTTGATCCTACCTCAGCAATCACACCATCTTTTATCAATAGATCACCCTCAATCGTTCCGTTAGTTACGGTCACAATTGTTGCATTTTTCAACAAGACATCACCATAGGTAGATTTCTGTACTTGCTGCCCAAACAAATGAGAACTCATCAAAATACAACATGCAATTATCCAATTTATCTTTCTCATGTTATTAATGCTTGTGGTTTAGAAATTCATAAACATCCTGCATACATCTATCCCCTTCTCCATGGTGACTGTGTGATTCCGTCTCAAAAAATGTAGGAATTGTTTCATCAGGATCAACATCCAATCTCATATCATAATTATCCTCATTGATATCAAATCTCACAACCCCATCAACTATTGTCATTTGAGGAATCGCATAAATCGAAAGAGGATGGTTTTTGAAAATAGCAATATCCCCATCTTTCCCTTTTTCTAAAGAGCCTACTCTATCTTCAATTCCCAATTGAATCGCAGGATTAAGTGTGATCAGCTTCAAAGCTTCATTATCAGATAGACTTCCGTAACGTTGAGTCTTTGCTGCCTCATGATAAAGGTGTCGTATCAACTCGCCAGAATCTGAATTGATAGAAGTAACCACCCCATTTTCTGCAAGGATTGCTGCATTGTAAGCTGTCGAATAGTAAACTTCAAACTTATATGCCCACCAATCTGAAAACACCGATGCATGTGCTCCATAAGCTGCTAGTTCTGGTGCTACTTTGAATCCTTCATTCACGTGTTGAAAACATATTCTCTTGACACCATAGTCTTCCAAAACTTTAAGCAGCATATAGATTTCATCTGCTCTGTAAGAATGGCAATGGATGATAATATCTCCTTTTAAGATATCAGCCATTACCTCTGATCGTGTATTATAAAGAGGAGCCAATTCTGCATTACCTGAAGCAAAATCTTTTTTAGCTTTAATATAAGCTTTTCCTTCTTCAAATGCATTTCTGAATATTTGCTCCATACCCATTCTTGTAGCGGGTGCAATATTACTTCTTTCACCATGGACACGCATTGGGTTTTCACCAAGAGCAAATTTGATAGTTCTTGGAGCTCCATCCATTCGTATGGCTTCTGGATCTATCTCACCGTATCTATGTTTGATTGTTTCACACTGTCCACCGATAGCATTGGCAGAACCATGCATGGCATGGGAAATAGTAACTCCACCAGCAAGTGCTCTGTAGATTCCAACATCGTATGGATCCAATCCGTCACCCACAAAAACCTCAGCCGTAACTGGATTGGTAGCTTCATTAACAACATCCAATGCAATATGAGAATGTGCATCAATAATACCTGGCATTACAAAAAGTCCTTCGGCATCTATTGTTTTGATATCACCAACTTCAATGCCTTCCCCGATTTGTTCAATCTTGCCATTTCGGATTAATACATCTGTATTCTCCTTTACACCATCGGTGATGGTAATGACGGTACCGTTTTTAATTAATACATCTCCGTCATTCTGAGCACTAAGTACTGATGAAATGAAAAGGGAGATAAATAGTAAGTATATATTTTTCATAACCATAATGTTCATTAATTATTTAGGGTCTACTTTTGATCCTTCAATTGGTGCAGCACCAAAATCGGAATTGACATTTCCTTCAAAGTCTTCTTCGTCAAAATCAAGATTGACAGAAACATCCATAGAGAATCCATCTTCTTCAATTTTTAAATCAAATCCTAAGCTGTTGCCTTCTCTTGTAACATTTTGTCCTTCTAATTCACTTCCATCATCACCATCTACCATAATGACTTTGTAATCATCGTCTTCAGCAGATATTCTAAAAGTACCAGAAGCTCCAAATTGTGAAATTTCATAGGTGTAGGTTCCTGCAATATCAATTTCTTCTCCGTTGTCGGATTTTTTCTTCTTTTCTTTTATTTCATATTCAAAGATTTCACCATCAACGATCATGAATTTAATCTTAGAATCTTTTTCAAATATTGGAGCAGTGCTGATAATCAAGTTTCCTAATTTTCCGCTTTCCGCAGTTCCTGCAATATTAGAAATTCCAAGAAGTTGAGCGGGCACGGTTGTCAAACCTTTTAGCGCTGTATCTTCACTAAGTCCATTCTCAATTAGGGTCTGAATATTTTCCTTCATTTTTTTGGGCTTAGCATTGATCCAAGAAAAACCAAAACTCACTCCTGCCTTATCAAGCAAAGCAAGTTGTCCAACATAGTCGTTATAAGCTTTTGCTTTTCTTTCTTTCAACTGCTTCATCTCTTCGCTTGTCAAATCTTCTTCGTCGTCTTTTTTGTCTTTGTCATCTTCAGGTTTCTTAGGTAAATCCAAACTCACCATTACTGGTACATTTGCAGATTTGATGTGATCAATAACTGGATAGACCTGCTTTACATCCGTTAATACTAGATCAAACCCAAGCTCCTTTTTCAAAGCAAGAATTCTATGTACATCTTTTGCTGATTCCGCCTTAAAGAAAACTTTTTGTTGCTTTTTGGTAACAGGAATCATCGCAGTTATAGCATCACTATAAGATGGTCGTTTCATACCAACAGGCGATGCTTTATATTTTGTCAAATGAATATTTGCTCCTTCTGCTTGCTTGTATAATTCTTTGAATTTTGTCAGCACACCAATCATGGTAGAAGGGAAGACTCTTGGAGATGTTTTTAGTTGAGAATAATTTGCAACATTTTCATTTAATAAAATTTCATCTTTTGATTTTCCACTCAATGAAATAATCGCAGTCTGACCAGGAAGCATTCTTCCTCTAGGAGCGACATGGGCAATACCAAAACCCAATTCTCTCATTGAACTTATATCACTTGATTCAGCGCTAATTGCATCGAAAGCAGATTTGCCTGGTGTAATTCCGGCAACATCATCTGGTGGTGATCCTGGGAATTTCACCTTAGGCCTTTCACCATCTTCCTCCTCTTTTTTAATTCCTGAATGTGAAAGGGCGTCTATAAAAGCTGGATATACATGCAGGGAATCTGCAGTTAAAATTAAAGCATCATTTGGTTCGGCAATTCTCTTACCTACCTGTTTGATGATTCCTCCTTCTATGAGTATGGCACCGTATTCGATGGTCGACCCAGGTTTGTCATGGATGATAACATCTTTGATAAAGACCTTATCTGTAGCCTTTTGAATCTTATCATAGTCTACCTGAGCGAAGCACAACATTGGACTTAAAAATAAGACCAAAAATTGTAGAGATAGTTTTTTCATTCTCCATTGGTTTAAACACCAATATAGTTAATCTAACGCCAACAAAAAGAACAAATTCCTCCCTTACTAAGCCCAATTGATAGGTTTTTCGACAAAATTGGAATTACGGAGTATCCCTGTAGATTAGGGATTTGCCAAAAATACTGGATTTTTGCCCTAGTAGTTAATAATGGCGGGCATTTTATATATTACATTTTTTTATAATTTGTATATTTGTTGAAATTCAACAGTTTGTCTAAAAAGAAAGCAATACCAGCTCCAAATAATCAATTCTCAATCATTGGGTTTAATCTCAGTTTGACAGCCGTCAAGCTATCATTATTTGCATTTGCTTTTCTTCTTTATACCAATACCTTAGCGCATAAGTACACACAGGATGATGCGATTGTTATCTACCAAAACATGTTTGTTGAGGAAGGTATATCGGGTATCCCTGGACTATTACAATATGATACATTCTATGGATTTTTTAAGGAAGAAGGAAAAGCTGCTTTGGTATCAGGCGGTAGATATAGACCCTTCACTCCAATCATGTTTGCCATTGAATGGGAAATCTACAAGCTCTTTGCTGGAGAAGAAGCAAACATCAAAAATATCAAACCATTTATTGGTCATTTTATCAATGTCCTACTTTTTGCACTTTTGGTTGTGCTCGTATTTAATACACTCTTTTTGTTGCTCAAAAATTCAGAATTTGAAAACAAAGCTTTTCTTATATCCTTTATTGCGGCTCTGATTTTTGCAGCACATCCAATCCACACAGAAGCTGTTGCCAATATCAAAGGCAGAGATGAAATTGTTGCTTTACTTGCAGCACTTTATTCACTTTACCTTGTACTTAAAAGCATTGAGATAAAATCCAATCGTCCACTTATTTGGGCATTGCTCATTTTCTTTATTGGATTGATGAGTAAAGAAAACACCATCACCTTTTTGGCAGTTATACCATTGGCACTAATTATGTTCAGGAATTTAGAGCGGAAAGAAATTTTAATAAAATCTTTAGTGTTCTTAATTCCATCCATCATTTTCATTTTAATCCGAGGTCAGGTTTTAAATTCTGGATTTGGATTAGGTGCAGATCCACCAATGGAGTTAATGAACAATCCATTTATAAAAATTGCAGGTAACCAATATGTTCCTTTTGACTTGTCAGAAAAGTTGGCAACCATCATGTTCACTCTAGGTAAATATTTGAACTTGTTGTTTTTCCCACATCCACTGACACATGATTATTATCCTAGACAGGTAGAAATCATGAGTTGGAAAAACATCACAGTCCTTCTGAGCTTGTTGATGTATTTGGTTATGGCATTTACTGCAATTAGATATTTTAAGAAAAACAAATTAGTTAGTTTTTCAATTTTCTACTTCGTTATCACCTTGTCGATTGTTTCGAATATTGTTTTCCCAATTGGCACCAATATGAGTGAGCGTTTTATGTTCATGCCTTCAGTTGGCTTCTCACTATTTGTTGCAGCGATGCTTTCTAAAATCAAGAAACCTAAACTGAGCTTGGCTCTATTAGCTGCAATCATATTTGCATTGAGCATAAAAACAATAACAAGAAACAATGTATGGTACGATGATTTTACACTTTTTACAACTGATGTAAAAACATCAAAACGATCTGCAAAATTATTGAACGCTGCTGGTGGAGCTCTTACCACTGAGGCTGGAAAACTTCCAGATGGAGAGAAAAAAACTCAGATGCTTTCTGAGGCCTTAGGGTATCTAGATAAAGCACTTGAAATACATCCAAACTATAAAAATGCTTATCTACTGAAAGGAAATGCCAACAACCTTCTTAAAAACTATGAAGCCTCCATTCAGAGTTATGAAATTGGATTGAGAGTCAGTCCATCTGATGATGTGTTAACAAAAAATCTTGGGATTACCCTAAGAGAGGCGGGAAGCTATTATGGGAAAGAGAAAGGAGATGTAGCTACTGCGTTAAAATATTTAAAAAGAGCATATCAAATAGACAATAAGGACTATGCAACCGTTAGACTATTGGGAGTTGCCTCGGGACTTTCAAAAGATCAAGCTGGAGCGATACGATATTTTACAGAAGCACTGGCACTTTGGCCCAACTCAGGTCTTAGTCCAGAACAGAAAAAATCTAAAGCGCAAGCTTTTGTTGATCTTGGAACAGCCTACAGAGTATCCAATGATTTGCAAAAAGCAAATGAATTATTTCAACAAGCATTAAGTCTTGATCCAACTGCCCTAAACCAGATAAAACAATGAGAAAATTATCATTTCTATTCACAATACTTTTATGTAGTTCGTTTTCTAACCCTGAGTACCCAACAAAAGAAGAGCAAGCAACTATTTGGGCAAATGACAAACTTGCCCAAATGAGTATCGATCAAATGATTGGACAATTGTTTATGATCAGAGCACACTCAGATCTTGGGCCAGATCATATCAAAGAAGTAAAACGACAAATTGAAAAATATGAAGTAGGAGGTCTCTGTTTCTTTCAAGGTACTCCTACCAAACAAGCAGAACTTACAAACGAATACCAAGCTCTGAGCAAGGTGCCTTTGTTTGTATCTATCGATGGAGAATGGGGTCTTGGGATGCGATTCAAAAAGAACTCTATTAGTTTTCCAAGACAACTTACACTTGGGGCAATCAAAAACAATGACATCATCTATGAGATGGGAAAAGAAATCGCAGCTCATTGCAAAAGAATTGGTATCCAAATAAATTTTGCACCTGTTGTAGATGTAAACAACAACCCAAAAAATCCAGTAATTCACAATCGATCATTTGGGGAAGATATATTTAACGTAAGTGCAAAAAGCTATGCTTATATGAAAGGTATGCAAGATGCCGGTATGATTGCTTGTGCAAAACATTTTCCCGGTCATGGAGATACAGGTGTAGACTCGCACTATGATTTACCTGTCATTACACATTCAAGAAATAGAATAGACAGTTTGGAATTGATGCCTTTCAAAACTATTATTGAAACTGGGATAAAAAGTGTCATGACTGCCCACCTTCAAATTCCTGCACTTGATGAAAGAGCAAACAGACCGGCCTCTCTATCAAAAAACATCCTAACTGATATCCTAAAAAATGAATTAAAATTTGAGGGATTGGTCTTTACGGATGCAATGGAAATGAAGGGAGTAGCTAAGCATTTTGACTCTGCTCAGGCGAGTGTTGAAGCATTAAAGGCGGGAAATGATATAGTACTTCTACCAGAAGATATGGACAAAGCATTTAAGGGAATTCAAGACGCTTACGCAAATGGCCAAATTGATTCCATGATGATTGTTGAAAAAACAAGAAAGGTGCTGTACCACAAACATCTAATTGGTCTGGATAAACCACAAAAGATTTATGCTATCTCAAGCATTGATAAAGATATTAATAACAAGAGTGCCCTAGCTTTAAAAACGAGACTTTACGAACAAGCGATCACACTTGTAAAGAATGAAAGTGTAAAGCTTCCTATCAAGGACATAAGTACTCAAAAAATTGCAGTTTTAAGTTTGGGTACAGATCAGGTGACTCCATTCCAAAATAGGATTTCTTCCTACACCAATGTTGAAAAAATCACTGCTGGTAGCTCTATTTCAGAAACACAGCAAACGAATATAAAAAACAAATTGGCTCTTTATGATCATGTCATCATCAGCTTACATGACCTAAGTATAAGGTCAAGCAAGAATTATGGCATTAGCCAAAGTCAGATAGATTTGATTTTCAAATTAAACAGCCAAAATCAAATTACAATTGTGAATTTTGGAACGCCTTACATTTTAAAATTCTTTGAAAATATTCCAAACCTAGTACAGGCATACGAAGAAGATGAGATCTGTCAAGATGTGACAGCTCAAGCAATCATGGGTGCTTATGATTTCAGAGGATTGCTTCCAGTTTCTGTTGGTAATAATTTTAAATACAGACATGGAATTGTTAGTCCTTCTTTAAACAGACTCAAATATGGTATTCCAGAAAGAGTTGGAATGAACTCTGATTCATTAAAAATGATTGAAGAGATTGTTGAAGAAATGATCCAAGAAAAGGCAGCACCAGGATGTCAGGTATTGGCAATAAAAGATGGGCAAGTTGTATACGACAAGGCATTTGGCTACCACACATTTAATAAAAAGAAAAAAGTACAGACTGACCACATTTATGATGTTGCCTCAGTTACAAAAATATTGGCAACTACCCTTTCATTAATGAAATTGGATGAACAAGGGTCGATCAATCTAGATCAAAAAGTTGACCAATACCTACCAGAAATTGACACCTGCAATAAAGGTGATTTAATATTACATGATGTATTGGCACATCATGCTTCTCTACCTGGATGGATACCTTTTTATAAAGAAACATTGGAGGAAGAAAAAAAGAAAACTATTCCAAGTGAAAAATATTATCGTGAGACATACTCTGATAGTTTTTGTCTTGAGGTTACCAGAGATTTATTCTTAAGATGCGACTATCAAGATTCCATCTACTCTAGAATTTATGCTTGTGGTTTAAGAGACGACAACAATTACAAATACAGTGATTTGGGTTATTATCTATTTCATCAAATCATTCATAGGATGAGTGGAAGAAGGTTGGACAATTATGTTGACGAGACCTTCTACAATAAACTCGGGTTAAAAAGAACAGGATTTAATCCTATCAAAAAACATGAGCAATCTATCATTGTTCCATCAGAAGACGATGACTACTTTAGAAATCAAGTTGTGCAAGGCTATGTACATGATATGGGATCTGCCATGTTGGGAGGAGTCTCAGGACATGCTGGACTTTTCAGTACAGCGGAAGAACTAGGAGTGATTATGCAGATGTTGATGAATGGAGGAACCTATGGTGGCGAACAATACCTAGATTCATATACGATCAGAAAATATACAACAAGGTATCCAAGGTCTACACGTCGAGGTTTAGGTTTTGACATGAAAGAACTAGATGAAGACAAAACATTAAATATGTCTGAACTTGCATCTCCTTCTACTTTTGGTCACTTAGGTTTTACTGGTTGTGCAGTCTTTGCCGATCCTGAGACAAATTTGATATACATCTTTCTTTCTAACAGGACCTTCCCATCTATGAATAATAGGAAGTTTTCTAAAAATGAATATCGCCCAAGAATTCAATCCGTACTATATAAGGCGCTACAAAAAGAGGTTTTATAGCTCGAAATTCATAAAGTAAATTTCCTTTCAGTAACTTGCCCACATGCACTTAAGCTATGACATAGCTAAACGATATTTGTTTAAAAAGAAGAGGACCAATGTCATCAACATTGTAACCGGGATATCCATCTTAGGTATAGCTATAGGTACCGCTGCCTTGGTAATCATCCTTTC
>CALHKJ010000159.1 GCA_938033975.1 uncultured Saprospiraceae bacterium
CCTAATCCTTCTGCTTTAGAAAGTGAAATTTTTATTGAGGGATTTGAATTCAATGATATTGGCAAAATAGCTGATATAGAAGTAAGCGATAATAATGGGCGCTTAATCCAATCAAAATCTGAGATTCTACAAGATTTACACAGTATTACCATTGAAGGATCTCCAGGTGTTTATTTTATTAGTATTAGGACAAATGACAATCTTTATAGAGCCATGGGTATTAGGCAATAGATGGAACTGTAAGATTCAGAATTGATTTTTAGCCTTTCGGTAAGTGATACATTGGAGTTTGAATTACAATCTATATCTTGGATAGTAATTAAAAGCTAATTGTGAGCATGAATGCAAATTCCATATTTTTCATTTGCGGCCTAATAGTTTGGTTATGCCTACTTCAGTCTTGTAGGCATGACTCATTCATAATGGAAGAATTGCCACTTGAACCTATGGATACAATGAGCACTCAGATTGATACAATGTTGGTGGATACGATGGATATGAATACCACAGGAAATAACAATCCTTGTGATCCGGATATTATTTATTTCCAATACGATATCCTCCCAATCCTTCAAACTAGTTGCGCAATTTCTGGATGTCATGATGCAGCAACGGCTAGTGATCAAATAATTCTTGATAATTTTGAAAATGTAATATCTACAGCTGAGGTGGTTCCATTTGATCTTAGCGATTCTAAATTATACAAGGTCATTACTGAAAATGATTCTGATGAAATAATGCCTCCAGATGGGAAAATGGAAAATGAAAAAATTAGTCTGATTGCACAATGGATCCTTCAAGGAGCTCTTGATTTGGACTGTGACTATGTGCCTGCAGTTTGTGATACAATGAATGTCACATATAGCAGTTTTGTTGCGGGATTATTTGATACATCTTGTAACGCTTGTCATAGTTCATCGGCAGCTTTTGGAGGAGTAATACTCGATAACTATGATGCTGTCAAACTTGTAGTTGAAAGTAACAAACTCTTGGGGTCTATGAATTGGGATGAAGGTTTTGAACCAATGCCACAAGGTCAAGAGCAGCTTGATTCCTGCGCTATTGCAAATGTCAAATCTTGGATAGATGAAGGAGCTCCTAATAATTAGTGCTTTTGGATTAATGGTGGTTCTACATTCAGGATGTTATTATGATGTAGAAGAGGAACTGTATCCTACGATAGACTGCCTTACTGATAATATCAGTTATGAAAATGATATCCTACCCATCTTGATTGATGATTGTTTTAGCTGTCACAATGTTGCAGCCAACTTTGGGAATATTACATTAGAAGGATACGATGAATTGATAAAATATGTAAATGATGGATCTTTTTTAGGGGCAGTTAGACATGATGGAGGATTTTCTCCAATGCCGAAAGGCAAACCAAAAATATTAGAATGTGAGATCGAGAAAATCTCAGCTTGGATTGATGATGGAGCATTAGATAATTAATAAGCACAATTGAAATGAAAAAAGTATTATTTACACTGGCAAGTTTGGGTTTGGTAGGTCTTGTTACAGGCATATATATGTTCAATAAACCTGTAGAAAGTGTTTCAACAATGAAAACCAACTTTAGCATTCATGCTTCAGAGTTACTTATGGCTTTTGAAGAAAATGAAAGCACAGCCAACACAAAATATCTGGATAAGGTATTGGAAGTAAAAGGTATTGTAGATAAAGCGGAAAAGACTGATGAAAAAACTACAATCTATTTAAATACAGGTAATCCCTTATCCAATATAATATTCCAATTAGAAAATTCTGAATCTACATTAGAAAAGGGTGAAGAAGTTACCCTTAAAGGAATATGCACAGGTTATTTAATGGATGTAGTAATGATTAAAGGAGTGAAGGTTTGAGAATTATTATTAAAATTTGAAACTTATGAAAAGAATACTTGGAACTTTAGCAATTGCGACCATAACAATGGTGAGTCTACATGCGCAAAAATATTTTAGCAAAACAGGAGAAATCGCATTTTATAGTAGCACTCCGATTGAGGACATTGAAGCGGTAAGTCATAGTGCTTCGACAGTGTATGATCTTGAAACAGGTAAGATACAATGGGCTGTATTAATCAAATCTTTTGAATTCGAAAAGGCATTAATGCAGGAACACTTCAACGAAAACTATATGGAAAGTAGTAAGTATCCCAAAGGAGTGTTTAAAGGCAGTATTAAAAATTACGAAAGTATAGACTTCGCTACTGATGGTGAATACACCGCAGAAGTCAATGGAATGCTAGAAATCCATGGGAAGGCAAATGAAATAAAAACTACAGCCATCTTTATAGTAAAAAATAGCAAAGTAACTGCAATGTCTGAATTCAAAATAGCCGTTGCGGATTATGGAATAGAAATCCCTTCTGTGGTGAGGGAAAATATTGCAAAAGAGGTAGAAGTAAAAATAAAAACAAACTATGAATTGCTTGAAAAATCATAGTTACTGTTGGATCATCATAATGATAATTTCATGCTTTATTACAAATGAAATTAAAGCACAAAATGATGAAGATGACCTATTGGCTTTATTGGGCGAAGAGGAAATTACAAACTACAGCTACGCTACCTTTAAGGCTAATAGGATTATCAATCTTCATTCAGTTGAGAATACTGCCAAAGGTGTTTTTGATCTAAAAATTTCTCATAGATTCGGTTTTATCAATGGTGGCTTCTCTGAACTATTTGGTTTGGATCAGGCAAGCATTCGTATAGGAGGAGACTATGGTGTTAGTGACCGCCTGATGCTAGGATTTGGCCGTTCTAGCTTTGAAAAGACCTACGACGGGTTTGTCAAGTATAAAATATTGAGGCAAAGCTCTGGCGCTAAAGTAATGCCAATTACTGCCTCTTTCTTTGCAAGTACCGCTATAAAGACAATTCCTTTTCAAAATCCAGATAGAGTAAATTATTTTTCTTCAAGAATGTATTATGCGTTTCAAGCACTCATAGGTCGAAAATTTAATGAGTCATTAAGCTTACAAATTTCGCCAACAGTAGTTCATCGTAACTTAGTTCGAACCTCTTCCGAATCAAATGATGTCTTTAGCCTTGGCCTTGGTGGTCGCTGCAAACTCAATAACCGAACGTCTGTAAATCTTGAATACATTTACGTTTTTCCTGATCAACTGGCACCAGGTTATCGCAACAGCCTTAGTATTGGATTTGATATCGAGACAGGTGGACATGTCTTTCAATTGCATTTCACCAATAGTACTTCTATGATAGAAAAAGGATTCATCACAGAAACAGTAGGGAATTGGCTAGATGGTGATATCCATTTTGGATTTAACGTTAGCAGAGTTTTTACTCTAAACAAAAAAACCCATTAGATTATTTGAAAGACTTCATCGCTTACATCACTCAAGGCATGAACAAAACCCACCTTCTGACAATTTTGCCTAAAGGTGGATTTTTTTTCTTGGATAAATTTGGCGCTATTAAGCATATCCTCTCTCTAGATCATCGATCATATCTTGTAGATCAAATTCATCATTTAAGGAGGTGAATTCAAGATTTGGAATGTCTGTAAGAACTTCATGGATAAAGAGAGCAAATCCCCCTAGAATGGTTACAATGAGGGCTGCAAGAAAGTTACCTGGTAGCATCAAAGCAAGGCCTACAATGCCAAGCATAATGTACTTTTTGTAGGTATCACCAAAGCTAACAATGTTTGAGAATAGAGATGGTTTTACATTTGTTTGTTGTAGTGGATAGTTGAAAAACATAATTTAAATATTTTGATTTTTTAAGGTTATCACAAATATGTGGCATCAAATTATTGTTTTCCATAAAATCTTTAAGATAGTTTTTGGATTAGCTAAAGATTGGTTGTTTTCACTAGTGTCTGTCTGATATTTTAACTAAGTATAAACTACTACTTAAAAGGATTTCCCTTCATATTTCTGACAATTTTTGGAATTGTATTTTGTTAGAATGAGCAATAACGCAAGCTAATTCAGACAATTGGGATTTGTAATTATTCTAGCTACTTTTGATTACTTTACAGTAAAAATTGGAAATGCATTTAATAGTAGTAACTATAACTTTAATTATTTCAGTTGTTTCCTGCAATGCTCCGAGCAAAGCTGTTAGTAATTCTATAGAGTATCTTGTTGATGATATTGATAACCTAAAGGTTAATGAACATGGATTGATTACCCTAAGAACTTATCGAACTAAAGAAGTCGTAGAAATTAAACCGAGTGAAGTTTATGATTTGATTTGCTTATTTGATATGCAGATATTTACTAGTAAATTTCCAAAGGAACTTTTAATCTTTAAAAATTTAGAAAGCCTTTGGCTTGCACATACAGATTTTTCTCATTTCCCTGAGGAGATTTTTGAATTTAAAAAACTAAGAGAATTGAATTTGTCATATAATCGAATTAAAGAGATTCCCTCAAGTATAGTTAAACTAGAAAACCTAGAAAAATTAGATTTGATCAGTACAGAATTGATCGGTTTACCCTCTTCCATGGAACAACTAACTAATTTAAAAGATTTGGCGATTGAAAGCTGTTACTTTGAGTCTACTCCGGAGGTTTTATTTAAATTAAAAAAATTAAATTCACTTACATTAAATAATACTCAAGAAAGAAAAATCAAATGCTTTCAGATGGATAGTAAAGAAGCAAAACTTTTGGAAAGCTCATTGCCGAACACAAAAATCTTAAGAACTTCAAACTAAGCATCTGTAATGATGAAATCTAAATAGACCTGGTTTGTAAGAAGTTGTCTGAATCATATATAAGCCAAATACCGTCATGGTGAAATTGGGAAAGAATTTAGTGCTGTTTGGAAATTTAAGTTGTCGCCTAAATCCGATAGTCTGTATGTTCGATTTGAAGGATCTTGTATTCAGTTTTCTGGAGTGGGAGTTTGTATGAATGGAGTTTATGGAAAAGAGTAATAGGAAGCATTTTCTTGCTAATTGTGTTACTAAAGAGTTCCCCAAAAAAACAAAACCCCCACAAATCAATGACTTGCAAATCGAACATAC
>CALHKJ010000160.1 GCA_938033975.1 uncultured Saprospiraceae bacterium
CCTCTATAATGTGCCGTTACCTGCGAGCTCCTTGTATAAAATGGTTGATCAGATACGTTTGTAATTTTATAGTACAGACCTGAATTTGATCTAGTAACATCAATATTGTTTGTGACAGCGTATTCAATGAGTTTGTTCTCATCAATTTGATCTACAGTCCTGGGGTCACTATGATAGTTAGCATATAATTTTTGTGCCAGAGGCCCCTCAGGAATTTTCGTTTCTTCCTTTGCAGGTTCTGATTTACTTGTTGTGCCAGAATTAGAATTGCAAGCAGAAAGAACCAATGCAATCAATATCGGTGCTAAGAATCTTATATTTTTCATATTTCAAATGTACCAAAAATGAATCATGATTCTAATAATTATTTATCTGCCTTTCGGCAAATGTGGTCAATTGTTAGCCCAATTTATTAAGTCCTTATTCACAACCATCTGGCTTTATAAGTGTTTTAAATCATGAGTGCTATAAACTTTAGAATTGGTCTTTATTTTAATCAAATTTTTGCCCAATTCATTCGAAATACTGTTTATTTACATTCAATTTAAATACGAAAGCAATAGATGAATAATCTTACAATAAAGAAGGTAATTAGTGAAACTCATGACACTAGCACCTTTATCATAGATCCCAGTGAAGAAGGTTTAACTTGGAAGCCAAAAGCTGGACAATACATAACAATAGAAGCGGAGGTGAATGGTGAAGTACTAAGAAGGTCATACAGCCTTTCTTCGTCACCTAATGATGAATACCTTGGCTTTACAATTAAAAGAGTGGAAGGTGGACGTGTCTCTAATTACATGCTTGATAAGATCAATGTAGGCTCAAAGATTAAAGTAAATAAGCCGGAAGGAAAATTTCAACTGATTCCAAATGCGGATGCTAGAAAAGACTATTACTTTTTTGCCGCAGGTTCAGGTATTACTCCCATCATGGCGATGATAAAGTCAGTCCTTGAAAGTGAGCCAATGAGCAGTGCATATTTACTATATGGAAATAGAACGGAGGAGGATATCATCTTTAGAGAAAAGTTAGATAAACTACAAACAGAATATAGAGATCAAATCTATGTAAGCTATACCTTGAGTAAGCCAAAGAAAGAAAAGAAAAAAGGAATAGGTGGGTTCTTCTCGAAAGGAACTGTTTCTTGGAGAGGTAAGAAAGGAAGAATAGATGAAGAGATGATCAAAAGATTTTTAGAAGACTATCCAAGTAAATCTCGAAAGGATGAATTTTTTATTTGCGGACCAGGTAACTTTATAAGTTATACGGAACAAGTATTGCAAGTACAAGGATACGATACGAACCAAATCAAAAAAGAATTTTTCTCTTCACCTGATGAGCCAAGTAAAGGAGCTGCTGGAGGTGGAGCAAAATATGATGGGGAAGCAAAAATCAAAGTAACACTCGATGGAGAGACTTTCGAAATCTCACACTCAAATGATAAGACAATCCTTGAGTCAATCATGGAAGCCGGTAAAAATCCACCTTACTCTTGTACAGCAGGTGCATGTTCATCATGTGTAGCTAAGAAAACTTCAGGAGAAGTATCTATGGATTCTTGCTTTGCATTAGAAGACGATGAAGTGGCAGAAGGATATATTCTTACCTGTCAGGCTAGGGCAGAGTCAAAAGAAGTAGAGATTGTTTATGAAGACTAATTGTGAAACTCTTCCAGTGCTTTTATGAAGGCCTCATTGGCATCATCCAAACCGAAGGTAACACGAGTGCAGCCATCAGCACCAAAGTAATTTACAGGACGAACCATTATTCCTTTAGTGACCATGAATTGCTCCAATTCACTAGGATCTTTTTCTGTTTTAATGAGAATAAAGTTGGCTTGAGTTTTCCAATATTTAACGCCTAATCTATCTAGTTCGGCATACAAATACTTTTTTGACCTGTGTACGTGATCAATAGATTTTTGTAAGAACTCTTTATCTTGCACAGCAGCAATACCTGCCTCTAATGCGATTCTATTAGTTGAGAAAGGCTTGGTTAATTTTGTGAAATAATCAGCAAGTTTTGGAGTGGTGTAGGCATATCCTAATCTCATACCTGCCATACCATACATCTTAGAGAAACTGTTCAGCCCGATGATGTTCTTTCCTTCCAAAACCCACTTAAGAGCAGAGCTATAATTGGGGTCTTCTACAAATTTTTCATAAACTTCATCATGCACTACCACAAGATGATCTGGTAAAGCATTAAACAATCTATCTAATTGATCTTGTGGAAAAATTGTCCCTGTCGGATTATTAGGATTGGTGATGTATATGATTCTTGTGCGGTCGGTGATTGCATTTAGAATGCCATCTACGTCTAGTTGAAAGTCATCTCCTTGCAGTCGTACATCGACAAGTTTGGCTCCGGCTTTTATGCCTAGTACTTTGTATAACTGAAAAGTAGGATTGGTTACAATATATTCATCTCCTTCATTAAGAAGCCCTCTTGTAATAATCTCAATAACACTTGAGCCACTATCAGAGACTATGATTTGGCTAGGCTCAATTTTATTATCATAACTTTCAGCAAGAGCTTGAGTAAGTCTTTTTGGTGTACCATCTGGATAGATGTATAGCTTTTCAGCAGCTTCCTTTGCAGCGGCTACTGCTTTAGGCGAAATTCCTAAGGCATTTTCATTGGAAGACATTTTATGCATCTTTCTTCCTCCTCCTACTTCCTCAGCGGATTTGCCGCCAACATAGTTCTTACTTTCTGCAATGTGTTTTTTAAAAATGTCCATTTTATATTTATATACTAAGCCAGTAATTTATTTTTAATACAAAAGCTCGATTACGTACGGCGAATTGATCAAATTGATCAGTTAGATAATTGTCTGTATATACAAAGAACAAATCTGAAGCAGGTTTGTATCTCCATTGTAATCTTGCATTGATGTTTAGGTTGTCCAATTGATTGTTATACTGCACGAAGGTGGTCAAAAATAATTTCTTGGAGAAACTAATATCAAATTTGGGACCTATTAACCATAAATTGGCATCTACAAATGGACTTGGTAGAATTATTTTATTGTAGTTGACATTAAGGGAGACATTTCCATAAGGGACAAATCTATACTTTAATTCAGTATTGACACCATACCTCTCTCCACTATAAAACTGACCAATAGTTGAATTGATACTATAACTAAAATCTTTTCTTCTGTCAGAACTATATGACACCGTGAAATCTGTAAATTGATGACTACTTCCTGCACTCAAAAAAGTTTCCTCATCTTGTATTCTTGTCGGATCAAAATCGCTCAATAGGAAAATATTGGAATGGCGCACTCTTCCATTAAGTCTCACACCTGAATTAAAATCTGCGTCAAATCTTACTTGATATTCAGCATCGATCAATTGGAAATCATTAACGATACTATCAGCTTCTTTTCCAAGTTTAAAAAACTGATCAGTCCTAAAGTTTAAATTGTATCTCGAAACTCTTCCTCCTTCAGGAAAAAAATTAAAGGTAACGTTGGGGCTGATATTAAAAATATCTCTCCTTGGTACAAATCCTAGCTCGGCATCAAATCCATCTCCTATCAAACTATGTTGCCATTCTACTGTCAGTTTTCGAATAGTATATCCTAGTCTTAAATAGTTGGCCCAATCATTTTCTTTTTCGGAAGCAGAAAATACTTTCATTAAAGATGCCTTACCATACCACCGATCATCATCTGAAAAATATCGATACTCTAATCCTGCTAATCTGTTATATGGATCTAAACTACCTCCAACATTATCATTATTGATTGCTTGTTTGTTCAAGGCTATAAAAGCGATATTAGATTTTGAAAATATATTTTGTTGAGCAGCTATGACACTATAATTAAATGTCGGGACATCGTTTTCAACATCTGAAGCAGTCTGCATATTCATCACTCCAATTCTCAAATCGTCGTTGATCTTTCCGCTCAATCTAGCACCATAGTGAACTTGATTTTGGATATTGACACCTGTAGATGTATCAATCGCTACGCCAATTCTCCGACTAAAAAATGGATTTAATCTCCGTTGTCCGAAGCTAGCAAAGAGATCTGCATTTTCGAGAAAGAATTGTCTTCGCTCAGGAAAGAAGATTTCGAACCTATCTAGATTGGTCACTTGCTGATCAACTTCTACTTGCGAAAAGTCAGGATTTACGGTTAGGTCTAAATTTAAGCTTGAGTTGATGGCATACTTCACATCGCCACCGAAATTAAATTTATTGCTTGGGTCTTCTATAGCATCTTCAAAATCGCTGGCGCTTGTACCAATAACATATGGGATGAGAGAAATATTTTTTCCAGGTTTTTCAAGTGGTTTTTCCCAGTTTAAATTACCCATGTAAGACATATTCATCAAGATCAAATTTCTAGGAAGATGAATCCAAGTTGTCATTTCATTATGCTGGGAATCGTATCTATAAATTTGAGCCCTCCATTGTTTGCTCCCATCCGTAAATCTAATGGCTTTAAATGGGATCTTCATTTCAGCTATCCACTTGTTATCATAGATCTTAGCATTGCCATACCACTTGTTATCCCAGCTGTTATCAAAATCGTTTCTTTGTCTTCCACCGTTTGTTATGTTGGCTTCTCTTACAGCTCCAAATGCATTTACTCCAAATAAAAAGCTATTGGTATTGTCAGCATAGGTATCAAACATGATGCTGAGGTTATCTGTATTCCTAAATCCATAATCTCTTTTCAATGATTCGGCGATAAAGTTGTTGCCTTTGCTGTAGCAAATTGCTGCAACGTAGAGATTCTCATCATCATATGCAAAAAAGATCTCAGTTTCTCCCTTGGCGGGAATGGTGTCCGTAGGCCAATATTGAGAGAAATTTGTGGCAGGACTACATCTTTTCCAAACATCTTCATTCAATTCTCCATCCAATTCTATTTGTTCGTCGGTAGAGACTATCTGTATTTGAGGTATAGCTACAGAAATGTCATTTTTCTGAGCAAAACTGCAAATGCCTATAAATAGTAGTACATATGTGAAATAGAACCTCATAATCTGGCACAAAATATAACAATAAGCTTAGATTTTTTGTCTGATTTGATTATTAACAAGCCATTGTGATATGGCTTAGGGAGAGGGGTTTTATAAAATTTGCCACAAGCTCTAATTTTGATAAAATTTCATACATTTAGCTTGAAACAAAAAATCAATTATGAAACAAATATTTTCAAGTAAAGTATTACATCCTGATGCTAGTTTGCCAATTCTTTGGCTGCGTTTAGTAGGGGGAGGTTTTATGCTTGCTCATGGTATTCCAAAGCTTATGAAATTTTTTGCAGATGGACCCATAAAGTTTGCAGACCCATTTGGTATTGGAGCATCACCTACTCTGGTTCTCACAGTATTTGCTGAAGTGGTTTGCGCTATCATGATATTAATTGGATTCAAAACAAGAGCGGCTACGATTCCTCTTATTATTACAATGCTAGTTGCTGCATTCGTCATTCATGGTGCTGATCCCTTCGGGAAAAAGGAACTAGCCTTAATGTATTTAGCAATTTATCTATCCTTGTTTTTCCTTGGTAGTGGTAAATATTCTGTGGACAATTCTTTAGATAAATAAATCCTTAGAAAAATGTAATAAGAAAGCCCAGCTGTATTTTGCAACTGGGCTTTTTTGTTTTGCTTTTAGATTATCGTAGAAAAGCTTTGTATAAATTTATCCTTCCTGATTTTGCTAATTCCTTCATCTATCAAAATGCTCATCGCATCACCAACTAGGTTACAAGAGAGTTTGAAGTCTGGACCCATATCTAAAGTGCCGATATTATTTTGAATACAAAAATCAAATGCCTTTGAAATATTGTCTGCCTCTTTTGTTAATCCAAAATCTCTGAGCATCATTTCAACTGACAGAATGGTAGCGAAAGGGTTTGCAATATCTTTACCAGCTGCTTGAGGATAACTTCCATGCACAGGTTCGTACAAGGCGTGCTCTTTTCCTCTAGATGCACTTGGCAATAAACCTAAGGAGCCAACCAATACACTTGCCTCATCTGAAATGATATCTCCAAATAAATTGCTGCAAAGAACTACATCAAACTGAGCTGGATTGATAATTATTTGCATGGCTGCATTGTCAACAAACAAATACTCTGTTTGCACATCAGGATATTTTTCACTCATTTTGTTGACGACCTCTCTCCAAAGCCTTGAAGATTCTAAAACATTTGCTTTATCTACAAGAGTAAGTTTGGAGTTTCTCTGCTGAGCCATTTCATAAGCTAACTTAGCGACTCTTTTGATTTCTTTTTTAGTATATAAGCAAAGGTCAGATGCGCTGTCTTTTTCTCTTTTCTTTTCACCAAAATAAATACCACCAGTCAACTCCCTAAAAATGACAAAGTCAACTCCTTTTAATCTATCTTCCTTTACTGGACTAAGATGTGATAATTTAGGATTTACTCTTACGGGTCTAACATTAGAAAAAAGGCCTAAAGTTTTTCTCATTTTAAGTAGACCTTGTTCGGGTCTTACCTTTGCACTTGGATCATTATCATACTTTGGATCTCCAATAGCTCCTAATAGAATAGCATCGGATTCGAGACATGCCTTTTCTGTTTCTTTTGGAAAAGGATCATCATAATTATCAATAGCAATTGCGCCTATGTCTGCAAATTTGTAAGTCCAACTATGATTGTATTTATTTCTGATACAGTCCAATACCTTAATGGCCTGCGCTATTACTTCTGGACCTATACCATCTCCCGGCAGGATTGTTATTTTGTTCAATACTTTCATCACTCTTTCTAATATATTTCTTGTTGTTTCTCAAATGCAACTATCTCTTCACTTAAAGAAAGAAGATAATCGATATCATCATAACCATTTAGTAAACAATCTTTTTTGTATGGATCAATTTCAAAGGTGATTTCCTTATTTCCATAAATTAATTTTTGCTGTTCTAAATTAACTTCAAAAATTGCATTTTGATCCTTTTCAATTTCTTGGAAAATGTCATCCAATTGTTCTGGACTAAGTACTATGGGTAGAATACCATTATTCAATGCATTCGATTTGAAAATATCAGC
>CALHKJ010000161.1 GCA_938033975.1 uncultured Saprospiraceae bacterium
TAGAAAAAAATAAAAGTTACACATACACTCCAGAGGTTGGCCCTACATTTTGGCCAAGCGAAGATCAAATAGACTTTTACAATAAATCGGCGGCAAGATTAAATCTAAATGCAGCTCATACACTTTTAAGTTATGCTACCGCAAAAGAAATTAATGTTATACAGACCTTGTCAGCAACGGAAGGAGTTTTGATGTTTGAGTTGGAAAAAACTGGACTACAAGATGGTCTTATTGACTTTTCTGTAGTTTCTAAGACTGAAGGTTTTAGCCTTTCGGCAAATGAATTCACTGCACTTGATATGGCAATCGGAGAAACAACTACTTTTGAAATTCCGTATCAAATAGATGAAACATTTACTGCAGGCAATGTTGAAATTGTAACTCAGGTTGATAATGGCAATTATGTTCACAAAACAAGTATTATCAAATATTTTGATGAAAATGCCCCAGTTCCGACTGAGATATTTGCTGACCCAATTACAAGTTTAGAAAACTACACGATTACAGGTGACTGGGGAATTACCACTGAAGATTTTGTTTCTGCACCAAGCTCTGTTACTGATTCGCCAGATGGTGTTTATCAAAACAATCTTGATAGTGAAATTATAGTTGCTAATAGTTTTGACCTTACTGAAGCTGAAGCAGCCAATCTAAAATTCCACACTAGATTCATCATTGAAAATGATTATGATTATGTACAACTGCAGGTTTCTGTAGATGGCGTAAATTATGTGCCAATGTGCGGACAGTACACCAATCCAGGGGTAGAAGCTCAGGTACCAAATTCTGAACCAGTATATGATAATGCTCAGAATGATTGGGTACTAGAAACAATTTGTTTAGATGAATTTGTAGGCAATGATGCAGTAACCATAAAATTCATTTTCCACTCAGATAATTTTGTTGGAAGAGATGGATTTTATTTTGACAACCTTATTTTGGAGACCTTCAGTGCAGATGTTGTAAGTGTAAAAGAAGTGCCATTAGAAGTGATTACAATTGCACCCAACCCTTCTCAAGATTATATCCAATTAACTATGGATCCCGCTTACTTCAAAGAAAACATGAGCTTCCAATTATTTGATATGTTAGGAAGAGAAGTTTTAAGTGGAGCAGTAGATCATCCATACAAGCGTTTGGAAATTTCTACTCTCGATGCAGGAACTTATGTCTTTAGAATCAATTTGGAAGATAAGTTGTTTTCTAGTGGGAAAGTGATTAAGCAGTAAAATCGCTTTGCGATTTTACGACTCGCTGCGCTTTGCTTGCTGGGGACTCGCTCCTTCGTCGCTGGGGACTCGCTGCGCTTTGCTTGCTGGGGACTCGCTCCTTCGTCGCTGGGGACTCGCTACGCTTGCTTCCAGGAGACACGCTCCTTCGTCGCTGGAGACACGCTTTGCTTCGCTAGCTGGGGACACGCTCCTCCCTGAATTTACTACTCCGCCGGTGGGCGGACTGAAATTATTCCCTCCGCCCACCGGCGGAGCGGAAGTAAATTTCCGATTAAAATTTTCTGTAAAAAAGAATGGCGCGTTTTCGCTGAATACAAACTGCAGTTAATAGAATAACAATTGTGTTTATGAAAGGAGCTTCCGTCCGCCAGCTGGCGGAGGAAGATTATAAATACAATTTCGACTTTAGGAGAAATAGTATATTAGAATCAGGGAGGAATTACCAACTTCAGGGAGGTATTACTAAATTCAGGGAGGCATAAACATTTTCCCACCCTCTCTGTTATCTCTTTACAATTCAATAAAAATGAAAGTTACACTCATTGCAGTTTCATCTATTCTATTATTATTTATCGGATACAAAATGGTAAAATCAAAGGCTGACCCGGGAATCGAGAGCTATCCTTATAAGGTTATTAGTAAGGATGATAAAATCGAAATTAGACAATATGAACCCGCATTGTTTACTTCTGTGAAAATAGGAAGTAGTAATTATGACAGTGCATCAAGTAGTGGATTCAGAGTCTTGGCAGGATATATATTTGGTGGGAATGCTGAAAATGAAAAAATTGCTATGACCAGTCCGGTCAGTATGTCACTAGAAGATTCCATGGAGATGATGTTCATGGTGCCGGCTGAATATAAAAAAGAAGATCTGCCAGATCCCAACGATAAAAATATCAAATTTGTAGAGCAGCCTGCTAAGGTGATGGCGGCTATCAGTTTTGGAGGATGGTCAAACGACGAAAAAATTGAGAAATACAAAAAGGAATTGACCGATCACCTCAAGCAAAAAAATATTGAATTCACTGATCGCTTTTATTTCTATGGATACAATGCTCCCTATGATGTTGTCAACAGAAGAAATGAAGTTTTGGTAGAGTTACCTGATGATGCTAAGATTTGATTTTTGTTGCTAAGAATTTCAAGCTTGTATACTTTGAGTGTATGAAATTCTAAGTCTGATCAACTATTCAACCATTCTTTAAATTCCTTAGTTTTTGATCTACTAACAATGAATTCATGATTCCTAGAATTACTAAGTTCTAACTTTACACGATGATTAAAGTAGGGTTCTACTTTTATAATGGCATTGCGGGAAACAAGTTGACCTCTATTGATTCTAAAAAATTCGGCAGGATCTAATGACTCGGATAATTGATCCATAGTCTCATCTATTACATGTCGTTTATCAGTAGCAACACCAAAAGTAATTCCGTCATCTGAGTAAGCGTACAATAACTGATCTACTTTAAGTTGGACTTGACCACTGCCCTGCTTAACTAGGATAGATACTCTATACTTTTTCTTCTCCATAGAAGCAAGCAGTTGACTCAGCAGAGCGGGATCAAGAGAAGACTTCGGCTTTGTTTTGTTGAATTTCTCTAAAGCTGTTCGTAAGCTTTCTTCTTGTATTGGCTTAAGAAGATAATCAATACTATTCACCTTAAAAGCTTGAATTGCATATTGATCAAAAGCAGTTGTAAAAATGATAGGCGACTCTACTTCTACTTGCTGGAAAATCTCAAAGCTCAATCCATCTGCCAATTGGATATCTAAAAATATTAGCTCAGGTGAAGCATTGCTTTTAAACCACTGAACTGCATCTTCAACAGAATCTAAAATGGCAAGCAGTTCATATTCAAAATGACATTTATCAAGTATAGATTGTAATTGCCTGGCAGCCCGTGGTTCGTCTTCAATGATTAATACTCTCATACTACTTATTCTTTGCTTTCATTAAAGGCAACTCAACAATGAAAATCTCTTTATTACTGGTAATGCTTATTGGCTTTTTTGTCACTAAAGCATAACGCTTTTCAATATTTGCCAAACCAATTTTTGTGGAAGGTAACTGCGTGGACTTTAATTGGATTTTGTTTTCAACAAGCAGCGTAGAATCTTGAGTAGAAACTTTTACAGTAAGTGGTTTTGAATTAGAAATAACATTATGCTTAATTGCATTTTCCAGCAACAATTGCAAACTCATAGGCATGATCAAGGCATTCAATTGATCTTCATGAATATCCCATTCAATCTTTAGGTTATCACCAAAGCGTTCTGATTGAATATGAATATATGATTTTGCAAACTTGATTTCGTCTTTCAGGGAAATCACATTGACGTTCCCTGATTCTAAAATATATCGATAGACATCTGAAAGTTTATCAACAAATTTGATTGCATTATTCTTTGGATCATTTTCAATAATATCTCGGAGCGTATTGAAGCTATTGAATAAAAAATGCGGTCTTGCTTGATTCCTCAATGCATCTAACTGTGCTTCAATGACAAGCTGTTTTGCTTGCTCTTCTTCTCTAATAAATTTCTGCAATCTACTATAGAAATAAATAGCTTCGTAAATTGCCAATACCATAACACTAATTAATAAAATTGGTACTAGTAATTTACCGCTATTTGGATGATTATAAGCTTCACCAAAAATTTGCGAAAGCGTAAACGCACCAACTCTATCTATAAAAATGATTGTTAGAATGACGAAAATAAAAAGGATTGTAATCCGCTTGATATTATCTTGAAAATCTGGAAATCGCCTACGCAAATAAATCATCATTTGTCGCATAATCATCCAATTGCACATACAGAAAAACCAAGACAAACTCCAATTGACCAAAGCATGCCTAAATGAATATTGGAAAAAGGAACCATTGTTAAACAAATAATCTGTAATCAAACTTAAGACAACAGAACCAATAGCAATGAACCAAAAGTCATTAAATCCTATAATCTCTATTCTTTTTGCTCTTGAAGACATTGTACAATTTACATTTTTATAAATGGAATCCCCTGCTTTGCTTGATAAAATGTAAAGCTTATCCAGGCTATGTAAAGTGCTGCAAATATTGATACAGCGATGATGTGATTTGTATGTGTTGACTTCCATTTTTTAGAAACAAAAAATGCAAAGAGTGGAATAATCTGTAAGCCATGCAATCCGAAAAAATGCGCTACACGCAAGTCACCTGCTATTGTACTCCAATTGAGGAAAGGCAAACCTTCAGCTCCATCTGCAATACCCACATTATGAGATAATTGACTAATCATCTGACCTCCTACTGCACTACCATATAATATTATCATCCAACCCAGCAAAATAGACCATTGTATTACCCTGCTAGTATCTAATTTTTTTCTAATAGTATCAAATAAGAATACTACCATAATCAAAACATTTATACTCACCATGATACCCATCGATGCATACATTAAAGCATCAAAAGCACTATCCAGATTATAATGAGATTTCACTCCTCTAAATCCTTGATAAAGAATAATAAACAACTCTAGAATCATAGTAAGAGCAACCGTATTGAGTATAATTTTTTTCTTTCTATTACTATATGGATATAGTGTTGCTAAGAATCCAATTGTAGCCACATATATTGCTCCTGAGATTACAAACTTTAATGGCTTAACCCATACATTGACTCCCATTAATAATCTATCATCTGACATCATACCATAGACACATGGTAGGATGCAAAGCAAATGGAAAATTACTATTGAATAAAGAAATGGGCTTTCATTTTTTAGAGTGGAATTTATCTTTAGTAAATATTTCATGAGACTATTTTTTGAGGGTTTTGATGATGGTAAATAATAAAAAACCAATTGGACCTAACATAAATGAAGCCAGTAAGCAGGGAACAATCAATAAGTGATGAATACCCAATTTTTTATTTTCAGAAATAATCCACATTCCTACCAAGAGATCAAAGGCCAGGTAATGCACCCATCCAGCCAGTACAGCATTTTCTGAAGTGAATAATTTCATGACTGACTCCAAACTGCTGAAGTCCATCCCTCCACCCTGACTTAGTGAAATAACAATATATATAAGATATAAAATGGATAAGACAATTGGAATCAACTTGGTATCAATTAAAAATTGAGTACCCTTCCACTTTGGAAGAAAAATCATCAATGCCCACATAGGCATCGCAATGAGATTGGCTATCGAAAAAACTTCTGATGGAGTCATAATATAAAGTTTATTTAATTCAACAATGTAGTTGATACTTCAAATATGACCTGTAAATGCCTGTTTTTAAAGAACTAAAGCTTGAACCATCGTATTCGTAGGTTGAAGCGTCGCTTGCAGTATTTTGGTAGGCCTTCGTATTGAGCACAATGGGTTAAAACACCTTGGAGGCAATAAGTCATCTATCTATTATTAGGGATGCTCTTTGCTTTATGATAGTAAGAAAAATTATGATTTAGATTTTTATGTTTCAATCAAAATGGCGAGTTTGGAAGAAGTAAACAATCTAGGTATATGACATCCAACATTTATTTACTTTTAGAAGAACTAGAGCAACAAGCAAAAAAATGGCGAGAAGAGCTGAAGCAATGGAAGATTACTGGAGGCCCTGAAGGTGAAACGAATCAGATATTTCTGAACTCAAGTCTGTCTCAACAGAGGGCTATTAAAGCTCTTTATCAACCATTAGCAGCAAAAAGAGCTGAAATAGAAGCACGCATAAAAAGATATGCTAAACCAATTGAAATTCCAACAGATATTGACAAGCTGCCCTCGGAATTGGAATTAAAACAAATCATCTTTGATTATAAATACAGAATTAAATATATCCTTGACGCAAAGAACGAGTTAAAAAAAATAGGATCGCCTACAATTGCCCAAGTTGAAGATCAAGATCAAATTCTTTCATTGATAGAAGAACTATATCATGACAAATTAAATTCTATTCTTTTTTTAATCGAAAAAAGTGAAGTTTACATTCGACTTCAAAAAAGAGATCAGTCTATATCTATTGAAGTAATAAACTTACAATCGGGAATTAAGAACTATTTAGGAACTATAGATGTCTATTCAATGAAAGAAGCAGGCTTCCAAATTGTCAACAATCAATTTGTAAAAATTGTAGAAGGCAAACCTCAATATTTTTATGAAATAGTTGGAGTGCTAGGCTTTCTACTAATTGAAGTCTTTCGGTTAAAAGGGGAATTTAATGTGGTTGCTATTTGAGACTCCAGATTCTAAACACAATACCCTTAGGCTAAAGTTTTCGTCTTTCATCTTTCGTCTTTCATCTTTCGTCTTTCATCTTTAGTCCCCAAATTAGTAACATCCAATGGGAGAACCAGGCGGCAAAGCCGGCAACTCAGGAAGTTTGAAACTACC
>CALHKJ010000162.1 GCA_938033975.1 uncultured Saprospiraceae bacterium
AAAAGAAACGAAGCAAAAGAAAAGGACACTCTCTCTAATGCATTAATGCCTCACACATATCCTCAACTCAACATTTCCTGCTTCCCCGATCTCTGCGATCTCGAAGCCGCTGACGGAAATATCTCGCCCCATGCAACAACGAGAGAGAATTTTTGAATACTAATCTTTTAAGTTAAAAAGATTTAAACTAGATATTTTTGAAAATAAATCCTACTAGGAAGAAGAAATTTTAAGACTGTTGTGTTTTTAAATCCACATAGTTATTGCGAGTTTTTTCAAAAGCGGGTAGGAGAAATGATTATAGATGAAGGCTTTACAGCGGTGACTTTTACTCGTTCCGGTTCCTTTGCTTGAATGTCTCCCAGACATTCATTTTTGATAAATCAAAAAATCGATTAGTCATGTAACGTTTTTTGTATGGCCTCCACGACTTACCAGAGGTACTCTGGGCAGGCTTGGCAGATAAAAGTAAAAGCTATAAATCGGAAATGAAATTAAGATAGTAATTGATGATTATTTAATGATACTTACAATAAAAATCCACATCCCGACAATAGTCAAAATGTGGATTTCTTTATTTTAGCTTCTATCCATTCTAAAAAGACAACCATTTTGGCGTCTAGCAATCTGGAATCTAGCAGTCTAATTTAAGAAAGCAACTCATACACTCCAGCAATCCCTTGACCACCACCAATGCATGCGGTTACCATTCCATACTTCTGATCTCTTCTTTTCATTTCATTCAACAATTGGATAGATAATTTAGCACCCGTACATCCTAATGGATGACCCAATGCAATCGCACCACCATTCACATTTACAGTAGTGGGATCAAGACCTAAGGTTTTAATAACTGCCAAGGCCTGTGTTGCAAATGCCTCGTTCAATTCAGTCTGCTGTATATCGCCTAACTTTAATCCTGCACGTTCTATTGCCTTTGGAACTGCAACACATGGACCGATGCCCATGTACAAAGGATCAACACCACCAACAGAACAAGAAAGTAATCTCGCCCATGGCTCAAGGTTAAATTTCTTTACATAAGCTTCACTCACAACCAATACAAATGCAGCTCCATCAGAAGTCTGTGATGCATTACCTGCAGTAACAACTCCTTTGTTTTTGAATACAGCTCTCAATTTTGCAAGTCCTTCGATGGTAGTACTTCTTCTGATACCTTCATCAGTATCAACTGTATGACTACTCTCAACTCTTTTTCCTTCGTGCACATACACGTCCTTTACAGTTACCGGCACAATCTCATCCTTAAACTTACCACCATCGATAGCAGCTATTGCCTTCATATGAGAGTTGTATGCAAACTCATCAGCCTCTTCTCTTGTAACCTCATATTTTCTAGCTACAGCCTCTGCAGTGTGTCCCATGCTCACATGGTAGTTAATGTTGTCCATTGCAGCTTGGTAACTAGGTGATAACTTGTAACCTGTCATTGGGATCAAACTCATACTCTCTGTTCCTCCAGCAATATATGCATCACCCATACCTGCTTTAATTTTAGCAGAGGCAATTCCGATTGCTTCCAATCCAGATCCACAATATCTATTAATAGTCATTCCTGGTACAACCTTACCCAAAGCACGTGCTGAAATCAATCTTCCAACTTGTAGACCCTGCTCACCTTCAGGGTTGGCACAACCAACAATCACATCATCCACCAGACTTTGGTCAAAGTTTGGAACCTGCCCAACCAAATGCTTTACGATGTCAACAGCTAAATCATCAGAACGATAATTTTTAAAACCACCTTTCTTTGCCTTTCCAACTGCTGACCTATATCCTTTAATTATATATGCTTCCATGTTATTTTGCTTTTTCTAAAATGAAATTTAATTTCTAAGAGGTTTGTTGTTCATCAACATATACTGAATTCGTTCTTGGGTTTTTTGATTACCAAGCAACTGCAAGAATGCCTCACGTTCGATATCTAATAAATATTGTTGAGATACTTTTTGAGTCTGAGTCAAATCTCCACCAGACATTACATAGGCAACTTTTCTTGCGATCTCTACATCATAGTCTGACATGTATTCACCTAAACGGAATTCATTGATGGCAGTGTATAGGGTAGCGAGACCTGCTCGACCAAGTACTGTGACATCTTCCTCAATTGGTTGCACATATCCATCCGAAAGTGCTAAAACCATTTTCTTTGCTTCAGCAATATTTCTCATATTATTATAGATCACCTTATCCTTAGCAGGCAACATTAGGTTATAATCATATGCTTCTGCTGCTGAGGTAGCTACGCTAGCAGTTGCAATAGGCTTAAAGTGCTCAATTAAAGTAGGCATCTGTACATCTCCCTCAAAATATTTATTAGAAGCTCTAAGTGCCATCTCCTTTGTTCCTGACCCACCAGGCAACAATCCAACACCAACTTCAACAAGGCCGATATAAGATTCTGCTGCTAAAGCTGTAACGTCAGCATGCATTGCCAATTCGCAAGCACCCCCAAACACGTATCCTTGAGTTGCTACCGCAGTTGGAATCGCTGAGTGACGCAATCTCATGGTTACTTTCTGAAAGCCATCGACCATCGCATTCAACTTATCAAACTCTTTCTGCATAGCAAGCATTCCTACTGCCATCAAGTTGGCTCCGACACTGAAGTTCTTTGCATTGTTTCCAATCACAAATCCATTCCAACCTTCGGCTTCTGCTTTATCTATTGCTTCCATGATTCCTTGACCAATTCCTTCACCAATTGCATTGGCTTTCGAAATAAATTCAAGATTCATCACACCATCTCCTATATCATGAACAATGCACTCGGAGTTTTTAAGCACTGGTGCTTTGTCTCTGTAATTATCAAGTATGATAAATGGTTGTAAACTTGGTACTACCTCATGTGCACCTGACTCGCTATTATAATATTGTTTATGACCTTCTTTTGATACATAAAAACTATTGACCCCTTTAGAACTCATATCTTCAACCCAAGCCGGTATAGAATGTCCAAACTCCTTAGCAATTTCAATTCCTTTTGCTAGACCAATAAGATCCCAAAGTTCGAAAGGACCGTGATCCCAAGCGTAACCTGCTCTCATGGCATCGTCGATAGTATATATATTATCTGCTATCTCTGGAATTCTATTTGCCGCATAAGAAAACAGGCCTGCAAAGTATTCCCTTAGGTATTTCCCTCCATTATCTTCATGATCAATTAAGGTCTGAAGTCTCTTACTCATCAGTTCAATACTCTTAGAAAGCTTCAAACTCTCAAGACCAGATTTCTGGCTAGGACGGTATTCTAAGGTGTTTAGGTCTAAGCCAAGGATAACTTTTTTACCTCTTGCATCTCGCTCATTGGTTTTCTGGTAAAAGCCTTGACCTGACTTGTTTCCATAAAATTTATTCTCAACCAAAAAGTCTATAGCCTTAATTGGTTCTTCTTTTGAAATTCTCTTAACAAACTCATCGTCTGGACAATTATCTACAACTCCTTTAGTCACCTTGGACCCTGTATCAATACCAACCAAATCTTGTAATCTAAAAGTACCTGTACTAGGTCTTGAAATAACTGGACCTGTCAATTTATCTGTTTCTTCAATAGTCAAACCATGCTTAATAGCCAGTTCCATTTGCGTGTACATAGAATGTGTACCTATTCTATTTCCAACAAATGCAGGTGTATCTTTTGCCATTACAGTCTGCTTACCCAGGTTTTTGTCACCATACTCCATCCAAAAGTCAAGTACTTTTTGATCTGTACCAGCATGAGGTATTACTTCAAACAATCTTAGATATCTCGGCGGGTTGAAAAAGTGAGTTCCACAGAAATTTTTCTGAAAATCTTCAGATCTTCCTTCCGCCAACATATTGATTGGAATCCCTGAAGTGTTTGAGCTTATTAAAGAACCAGGTTTTCTATATTTTTCAACTTTCTCAAAAATTTGCTTTTTGATATCGAGTCTTTCGATGACTACTTCAATGACCCAGTCACAATCTGCAATCTTAGGCATGTCGTCATCAAAATTACCAGTAGTAATTCTGCTTGCGAGTGATTTTCTGAAGAGTGGGGCAGGCTTGGACTTAATTGCTTTTTTTAATGCACCATTCACGATGCTATTTCTCATGTTTGGATCTTTCTTTTGCTCTTCCGTCAAATCGAAAGGCACGATATCCAATAACAATACTTCCAGTCCCACATTGGCGAGGTGGGCAGCAATTCCAGATCCCATTACTCCAGATCCTAAAACAGCTACTTTTTTAATATTAAAACTCATTGATTTGTATTATAAATTATACTCTAAGTTAAATTTTTTCTATGAGAAAATCTTTACTTATTTGATTTCATTCAAAACTTGATAATTAGACAGCAGAACCTAGTCATTTGGATTAGCTATATGGTAATTAATCCACTAATATGGTCATTGATGTGTACGCTTCCGCAAATATCAAAATTACCATAAAATGAAACACATTTGCAAGGTCTAAGTTTTGATCTCATTGAAAGTATAAAATCTTCTAAATTAATGGTAGTTGGGAACTACGAAAATAAAGAATAAGACAAGTAAAATCGCACAGATGATTGTTGGCAGGAATATTTTCAAAACCCTATTGTTTACTTTTTCACCTTCTGTTGGCTTCATCATCAGCATCTTCCAAAAACTCCTAAATAAAAGCCCCATGAAAAGGCATGAAAACAATACTGTAACTAAAGCAATAGTATCCATAAATTAAATTTTGTGATAGGCCATCGTAATCCACATTAGGTCTACAATTTAGGAAAAAACTAGGACATGAGAACCGAGTGGAAAATCCCAATTGCGGCTATTCTAAACTATTTCTAGCAGGATGCTTATTCAAGCTAAATCTTAAAATTGAATATATTAAAAATTTATGACTATGAATTTCAATTTAAATACCCAATTCTTTATCTTATAGATGAATAATTTTTAACACCAATTCCTGATTATGAATAGCTTACCCCGAGCCGTAGGTCTTACGTATTATTTATTTTTAGTCCTTTCCATTTTATCTATCTCTGCCTGCGAAAAACAAGCAGAAGAATTATTTGACATAACTGGAAATTATTGCACATTCAGAGATGGTATCAATGGCCCTGTAAGTAGCCAACTTTCAATAATGGCTGATTCAACAGAAAGAAATGATTTTATAATTTCAAACATCTCCGGCTATACAAACTCATCAAACGCATTCCTGGAAATTGGAGTGCAAAGACTTTCAAACCGCTTGGTGATTCTACCTTATAATGTAATCATAGCAAATGGGAATGACATGTCCATTGAAGGGCAAGGCAGTATAAACAATAATGGAACTATAGATTTTGAAATAAGTATAACTCAAGATGAGGTATCGACATACAAATTGTTTCTAAATTCTGATCTAAATAATATTATAGGTGATTATGCTGATGCTACAAATAAGGTAAGTCTTGGAATTACAGAATCAACGTTTGCCTTGAGCAATAATGATCTTAGATATAATTTTAAGATGATTCATGACCAAAATGACGGCTGCGGGATCGTCATACCTCGTCAAACTACAACAAATACTTCTACAAATGAGGAAATAGGATGTGAAGCGGAGCTCTTTTATACAGGTGAAAAGTTGATTGGTGAGCTAAGAATTTCTCTAAATAATTGGCAAACTATTGAAAGCATTGCATTAGAACTACAATAATTGTGGCTAGTTTGTGCATTTTGAGAAGGATATAGAACTTTTAATCCTTAATGAAAGTTTAAATTTATGATGCGTTGTAACACTTTCTGCTTGCATACGTCTTAAAAATAAACAAGGAACAAACACATGAAAAAAATCACTCTGATTTTAGGTCTGATCATGACCTTCTCCATTACATGGTCACAAGAAATTAAAAATTTACAAGCTAGTACTACTGATGATTATATGATTATTGCATATGACCTTAAAGGGGATGCAGATGAAATATATAATGTCAAATTGCATTTTGTCAAAGCAGATAGCACCAAATTTAGGCCAAAAAGCTTAAACGGTGATATTGGCAAAGTGACGGCCGGCTCTGGTAAAACTATAATATGGAATGTATATAAAGATGTTGATGGAATCGAAGGCAAGTTAACTCCTGTTTTGACTGCAACTACAATTCCGAAAGATCCAATAGCTGATCCACAATCAACACCAACTCCACCAATACCAAGTAGGATTATGGATGTGTTGACTGATCAAATTGGAGGAAAAAAGAAAGAAAGAAAAAAACTTAGATTCGGAATAAGAGCAGGTATTGGAAATTCTACAGTTTTAACAGAGCAAAGAGAGTTTTACTTTTCTTCAAGAAGGTCTTTCCTAGCAGGTCCATACCTGAGGTGGAATATTTCTAAAAGATTTTATCTCCAACCAGAATTGCTTTTACAACAAGCGCATTATAATGAATTGCTTTCTCCGGAAGAAAAAGTGATTCACAAACATAATTATGGAAGAGCGCAGTTAATGGCAGGTATTGCTGGTATCCCAGGCTTACATCTTAATGGTGGTCTGTACTACGGACAATTATTAGGAGGACAAGAATATAGTGACTTAGGAGTTATTTCACAGACAGTTACATCAGAAAATTTGGCACCTGGAAATGTCACTGAACTTCCTATAAAAGAAAACGAATTTGGTTATCTATTGGGTGCAAGCTTAAGCCTAGGACAAGGATCATTTGTCATTGGCTGGTTGTATAGCAGAAGCTTTGATGACTTGATTACTGATGACTATTATTTGGGAGTAGACAATTTGGTTCAAGGACAAAATCTTATTAATAGAAGTTCTCACTTCTTCATACAGAAAGCATTTTAAGTTAGATGAAAATTATAATTAGCTTAATCCTTACTGCATTCTATTTTTCAAGTTTTGCTCAAGTTGATGTTAGCTTTCCAAAGAAAGGAAAGCGGCAATTGAATGAAATAAGAAAGCCACAAATGCAGGACCTAAATGGTTTGTGGGAAGGTGAAATCTCACAGTTGGTTTGGGATGCTCAGCCAGAATTTCAAGGAGCAACAGGTAAATTGCATGTTGAAATAACCCAGGAAGGTTCAAAGGTTGAAGGTCTATTGGTTTGCAGAGCAAAGTTTGCAAATAACAAAGGATACCTAAGCTATGAGAAGTATTTTACTGGAGTTTGGACAGGAGAAATACTTCAATATAAGGACCTTAGGGTAGAAAACTATATAAACACCCACAAGGAGTTGCGGCATTTAGAAACCTGCCTGAAGCAAGCCAATCTTCAATTTTACCAAACTAAAGGTTCTTTTCATCTTGAAGGTGATTGGTCAGGAGGTGGACATGTAACTGGTATTGATTGCGTACCCGGTAAAATTCATCTAACGAAAATCAATCCAGATGATATAGCAATAGAATATGCAAATACCGTTAATATCAATTTTGCTCAAGAGAAAGGCAAACCAGTAGAATTAAAATGGGATGAGGAAAACAAGACAATAGAGAAGATCAAAGACAGAAAGGTCAATGATGGGAACACAATAGAGGTTGAGTCTAAGGTTATAAGTATCACAGTCTATGATCATAAGAAAAGTGACGGTGACATCATCTCTTTAAATTATAATGGATACTGGCTACTAGAGAAATATAAAATTGATAATGACGAACATAAGATAGATGTTGTACTAAATGCGAATAAGAAAAACCCTGATTACGTGTTATTGTATGCTCACAACTTAGGTAAATATCCACCTAACACAGTAGCTATAATAATAAATGATGGAGTAACACAGCAAAGAGTTATTTTAAACTCAGACATGCATGTATGCGATGTTATATACTTTAAGCTAAAGAAGTAATTTTATTTACTTTTCCAAAGTGCTATTTTTTCATCTATACCTTCAGCCTCGTTTTCCCAACTGTAGAACGTGACATCACCCTTTATAGATAAAAGCTTATCAGCATATTCGAGACTTTTAGTATAATCTTTTTGATTAGCATAGGCATTTGCAATAGTCCAATACAGATGACCAGTAATAAATTCAATAGGGTAGTATTGATGATTCCAACTTGAGGCATCTACAGTTTCGGAGAGTTCTTCAGACTTTTTCAACCATTCAAAATATTGCTCAGGACTTCTATTTTGACTCACTAAAAATTCTGCAGCTTGCAAATAGATTACCCAATGAATATTTTCTGGACTTTCTGATATTTCGGAATTTGTACGTTGTACTAAATTATTTTCAAATTCGGTTTCAATTTCGAAGCTAATCTCTAGTGATTCCCAATTTAAAACCAATCGCGCGTAGTGGAAATTGATTTGTTCAAAACTATAGCTCAATTCTTCATGAAAGCCTGAAGATGTTCTAGGAAGTATTTCGAAACGCAATTGGTCTTCTTCTGGATCGTAAGAATAAGCGCCCCATTGTTCATGCATCTTATTGAAGACCACAGTCCATTTTTCATTCTGTCGAGGAATTAGAAAAAATGAGTAATCGCCTGCAGGAAGTATGTTATTTTCTATCTCAACATCATCCGAAAAACTTATAGTGGTAGCTTCGTTTGCACCAGATCTCCAAATTTCATTATATGGCACTAATTCTCCCCAAATTTTTCTTCCTTTTACTCTAGGGCTTCCATAATTCACCTTGGCCTCTGTATATCCTATTTTTTGATAGACCATTTTATCAGGACTTAGGCGGGGTAGAATTTGAACTTTGTATTGAGCATGTGTCAATACGAAACAAAAACTGCAGACTAGAGTAACAAAAACTTTTTTCATAAGATCGGCATTATATTACAAATCTAAACTTGTTTCGATATCTACATGTATCAATAAAATGATTTTTGATTTCTTTAACGCTTTAATTACCTAGCAAGGGTAATATCTCCAAAAAAGATTTCTTGAGATCCATCAAAGTATTCTACTTCTATGCGGTAAACATATACACCACTTGAGTATTTATAGCCAGCATCATTTCCATTCCACCAATTATTTTCATCATAAATACTAAAATTTGAAGAAGCGAATATTCTAGCCCCCCATCTATCAAAAATCTCATAAGACATGATGGTTACCTCCTGCATAGGATTCGTATAAAGCTGAAACTTATCGTTACTTTCATTTACAGGGGTAAATATGTTTGGGATAAAAATTGGACATACTGGAGTAGCTATAACTGCTATTGAATCCATGGAACATCCAAATTCATCAAAGGCGGTTATAACATACTCACCTGCATCTAAAGATTCAAAAAATGGATCATCATTCATTTGATTACCATCCAATAAAAAATTTAAATTTCCTGTACCTCCATCTGCAGCGAAACTGATAGTTCCTGTTGGTAGATCGCAAAGTGTTTCAGTGGTCTGAATATCTTTGATGGTCACAGAAGGTGTATCGTCAATTTGTACAGTATCAAATCGTGTGCAAAAAGCTTCATCTTGAATAGTCAAAAAATATTCACCCATCGAAAGGCTATCAAAAATTGAAGAATTTTGAAAATCACCAGCTCCTAAAGAATAAAGTAATTCTCCAGTACCTCCAGTTGAATTTACTTGAATGCTTCCTACCATTTGCTGACAAGCATCATCTGAAATTTCTGCTTCATTAATAAATAGTTCTTCGCTTGGATTGATGAATACTTCACCTGCTGCACTGCATCCAGTTGGACCTATTACGGTAACTCTGTAGAGCCCAGGTTCTAAATTATCGAAGGTATTTACGTTTTGAAATGCGAAGGCATCATTTTCAAGAAAATAAATGACACCTTGATCCTGAGTTGCAATCACTTCAAAAGATCCATTATCCAAGCCACAACTAGTATGTGTAACTATTATTTCTTCAATGACTGTTGGCCCTATAGCCATGACTTCTGCATTTAAAATTCCAGAACAAGCATTCCCATCACTTACTATAATATCATATGTTCCAACGCTTAAATTTTCAAACAAAGCTTCTGTTGTGAAATTCTCACCACCGTCAATTGAAAAATTTAAATCTTCATTATTGTCACTCATGATTTCAATTGCGCCCGGATTATCTTGGCACAATATATTGGTTACCTCCACATTTAAATCTTGAAGCAAATCTGTGCCACTAAAGCAAAAAATAAAATTATCCATACCTAATCCAAAGTCACCAGAGGATCTACTTCCTTCAAAGCGCAAAGTTGTCACTGAGCCTTGGCATCCTTCTAAATTGAAACCCCATGGAGTAGCAACACCATCTCCAGTCATTTCCTCTCCGGCTATAATTTTTTGATAAAATAGCTCATCACCATTATCGTTAGTAGCAAATATTTCAAATTCTTCATCAGAATCGAGATCTAAAATTATGCCAGCAACAGTATCTAACGGATTGGTGAAATTAATTAGTAAGGGCGAATATTCAACACCATCAATGACTCCATCATCGGTCAAGAAATAGTCTCCAATTATGCCAGGGTCTTCGGGTGCGTCAATACCAAATGCACTAAAAAAAGCTTCGGTGGGTTCTCCTATTTGGGCTACCTTAGGAAAGGAGCCATTGGCCAATTCAAAGCTTATGCCAAGCTTGTTTAGAATTTGCTCAAAATATTCATCAGTTGAATTGCTATTTTGATTATTTTCAAAATTTATGCGTACACAATTGTCTTCGAGAGTTTGGGCTGCAATAGAGGAATAAAAAATGGAAAGAAAAAAAAAGTGAAAAATAACTTTTGATCTATAGGTAGGACGTCTTTTCAAATTCACACTCATTTAATTGCAAGTTAATTACTCAATATCATATCTCCATAATAAATGTGCTCTTCATTACAAATTGTCCTATAAGCTACTTTAATAACCTTAAGCTTTCGAGGATTTTCGCAAAATTATAAATGAAACTTTTTTGTGAATTACAAAACCCTCCTAAATCGTCGACTTAGAAGGGTTTTGTTAGTTGTTATCTCGCAATCGTGACATCACCTACAATGAGTTCTTCATCTCCATAAATAGTGAGATATTTGATAAAATATACATAGACTCCATTTGGAACATCAAGTCCATCAAATGTTCCATCCCAACCAATTCCAAAGCCAGGTTCAAAATCCCTAATGGTGTATATTAATTCTCCCCATCTATCATAAATCGACATTTCAATTACCAATTCAATAGCATTGTCTTCATAGATCTCAAACACATCGTTCGAACCATCGTTATCTGGGGTGAAAATATTTGGAACAAAAACATCAACTGAGGTATCGACATTAACTGTCAATGAAATTGTAGCTTCACATCCATCATCAGCAATAACTGTAGCAAAGTAAATTCCACTTGCTTGTGGAAATAAGGTCTGGGCAAAACAATCATTGCATGAACTTGTGATATCAGGTGACCAAATAATTGTATCAATCTGAGTTTCTTCAAGATTTGATGAGAGTAGGATATCAATTGATTCATCTGGTTTTATAGTATAGACAGACTGATCAATCTCTAATTCCACATCAAAACCAAAATCAAGTATTTCAAATATTTCATCATTTATGCAACCACTTGGTGCATCGGATGAAACAAAAGTATAAATACCAGCTTGATCTGTGACCAAGACGTTAGAGTTTTCATTTAATAAATTCCCATCTTGATCAAACCATTGATATGAAATGCCTTCACCATCCTGTGAAGTACTTAGATCTATAACCCCAAACTCATTTCCACATCCAATATTAACAATGTTAACAAGATTTACAATTGGATATTCGATTCCATCCATGATCATCAATGTATCAAAACTTGTACATCCAGAAAGTAAGTTTATTGCCTCTAAGACTACTTCTCCAGATTGAGATATAGTAGTAGAAGTCGAGGACAAAATATTTTCGTCTGGTAAATACCAATTATAATCATTGTTTTGAGGGTCAGCATTTTCAGCGGTAAGGTTTATAAATTCAACTTGACAATCAATGACATTATTAGGGTCAACTATAATATTTGCAAAAGGCATATCTTGTAGATCTGTCACTACAACTGTTTCACTCCAAACAGAGCAATCTTCAACAGGATCATATACTTCAAGAATAAACATTCCACTCAAATCAGCCTCAAAAATAATATCAGTACCTACAATATTTCCTAGCTCATCAGTCCATATATATTCTAAACCCGGATTAGTACTTGTATTAATTCCTCCAAGAAAAGCAATCGGATCTTCACAGGTCAAAGTCTGATCACTCCCTGCATCTGCAATAAAAGGACAATCAAATTCACAACTACCATCATCGCATTCCGCATTTGGATCATAATTTGATGCATTCGGGTTAGTACAGCCTGTTGCTATTGGGGTAACATCACAACTACAGTTGGCTGGATTCCAAGTCTCAAGACCATTGGAGCAATCGTTGTCATCGCATACAGGTGCAGAATTAATAATTTCACAATTATTAAGATCAAAACTATCTACAGTCAGATTACATCCATCATCTGGGTCTGGTGGTATGTTAAAGATTTGGCAAGTAGTCTGATCGAAAGAATCTATAGTGAGATCACAGCCATCATCTGGATCAGGACCTTCATTTACACAATCACAAAGAACTTGATCGTAATAATCATTTGTCAAATCACAACCATCATTACAATCAAAACTTGTATCGTTAATGCATACACAATTGATTGAATCAAATACATCTGAGGTACCACAGTCATCATCATTGCAATCAGGTGGCATATTTACAATAATGCAATTCGCATCATCAAAACTATCTATAGTTAAATCACAACCATCATCTGGATCTGGAGGTGTATTCAATATCACACAATTCAATGCATTAAAACTATCCATGGTAAGGTCGCAACCATCATCTGGATCTGGTGGAGAATTGATAATTTCGCAATTTAAAATATCGAAACTATCACTTGTCAAATCACAACCATCATTTGGATCTGGAGGCAGATTTATAATTACACAATTTATAAGGTCAAAAGTATCTGTTGTCAAAGGACAGCCATCATCTGGGTCTGGAGGAGTATTAAATATCATGCAATTAACCGCATCAAATGAATCAGATGTAAGATCACAACCATCATCAACGTTTGGTGCCTCATTCACACAATCACATAAAACCTCATCATAATAATCATTTGTCAAATCACAGCCATCATCACAATTAAAGTTTATATCATTTACACATAAACAATTTTCTGCATCAAAGGTATCAGATGTACCACAATCTCCATCATCACAATCAGGTGGAGTATTCACAATAATACAATTGATATTGTCAAAAATATCTGTTGTCAAATCACAACCATCGTCTGGATCTGGAGCACTATTTATGATTAAACAATTTACCTCATCGAAAGTATCAATTGTCAATGGACAGCCATCGTCTGGATCTGGTGGTATGTTTAGGATTATACAATTAAATGCATCATAAGTATCTGCTGTCAATGTACAACCGTCATCAGGGTCTGGCGGTGTATTAAATAACTGACAGTTTATTGCATCAAAAGTGTCAACAGTCAAATCACATCCATCGTCTGGATCTGGTGGCGTATTAAGAATTACACAGTTTGCAGAATCAAAAACATCATTTGTCAAATCACAACCATCATCTGGATCTGGTGGCGTATTAAATATAAGGCAATTAGCAGGATCAAAACTGTCAACTGTTAATAGACATCCATCGTCAATTGGCGGCGGTTCATTTATGCAATCACATAAAACATCATCATAATAATCAGTTGTCAAATCACAGCCATCATCACAATTAAAGTTTTGATCATTGAGGCACAAACAATTAATGGAATCAAATGTATCTGAAGTACTACAGTCATTATCATCGCAATCCGGAGCAATGTTTACAACGATACAATTCAAATCATCAAATTGATCAATTGTTAATGCACAACCATCATCCGGATCAGGTGGAGTATTAAGAATCAAACAATTCACAGAATCAAAAGAATCTGTAGTCAAATCACAACCATCATCAATATTTGGTGGTTCATTGATACAATCACACAGGACTGAATCATAAGTATCAGTGGTTAATTCACAACCATCATCACAATTGAAGTTATTATCGTTTATACATTCACAATTTACATCATCAAAACTATCAGCTGTCGAACAATCGTTATCATCACAATTAGGTGCTGTATTGACAATAATGCAATTGGCTGCATCATAAGTATCAGAAGTCAAATTACAACCATCATCTGGATCGGGCGGTGTATTGATACATGCACAAGTAATTGGATCAAATGTATCTAAAGTCAGTGGACAACCATCATCACAATTACTTGGTTCGTTAACTATCAAGCAATTTGCTGAATCGAAAGAATCAGTAGTCAAAGGACAGCCATCATCAGGATCTGGTGAACTATTAATACAATTACAAGTAATTGTATCAAATGTATCCATTGTCAATGGACAACCGTCATCACAATCAGGGATTGTATTAAAGATCATGCAATTTATCGGATCAAAGCTATCAATTGTCAAAGGACAATCATCATCAACTTCTGGAGCTTCATTCACACAATCACACAATACACTATCATAATAGTCATTGGTCAAAGGACATCCATCATCGCAATCAAAATTTGGATCATTTACACAAAGACAATTTGATGCATCAAATATATCTGATGTACCACAATCATTGTCATCACATGATGGCGGAGTATTGATTACTATACAATTTGCATCATCAAAAGTATCCACAGTCAAGGCACATCCATCATCCACATCTGGTGGTATATT
>CALHKJ010000163.1 GCA_938033975.1 uncultured Saprospiraceae bacterium
GGCATTGCTCCAAATGCTAGAGTAGGTTTGATTAATTCAGGAAAGGGATATTCCAAGAGAGGATCTAAATTTATTTGAACAAGTTTATCTTCTTCCTCTACCTCAATACTTTGTATAGCTTGCCCAGTTGCTTGCCAACTGATGCTTTCTCCTTCATTGGCATCTGCCTCGGCGGTTGGCACAAACAATTCCATTCCGTCAAGAGGCTTTTGGACTGGGTAGTTCAGCTCAATACTCCTACCTTCTCTAAGCTTTAATTTCTGTCCATCTTTGTTAGCACCAATATAAATCATACCACCGGTTTCCAAGATTTGATCTTCTGTCTGTGTACAAAGTTGATGGTCTATCATATCTAAATATGAAAAAGCCTCATTGAAAGTAAGCGATACATTTTTATTATCCACTGGAGTTCCATCCTGTAAGCAAAAGGCATTTTCAGGAATCAATACTTCAGTACCTTTTTTTAAGGTTAATAGAGTTTCTTCATTATCATTAATTGAAAATCTAGACGAATTATCCTTTTCAAGTAATTGGAGAAATTCTTCTATATTGTTATAGTCATAGACTTGAGCGACGATGCTGACTCGTCTATTTTTCTTCTTTAAATTATTTGAGTTAGATTGGTGTATCAATTGTTCTTCACCCATATATGATACCTCAAGAATATCCGAGATAAGTCCTTTTGATTGTAAAAATTCTGAAACGGTAGAAGCTCTCTTTTCTGATAAGGCTAGGTTGTATTCGTTGGTTCCATCCTGATCCGTGTGACCAACAATGGTAATACTATATTCTTTATAAAGCTTTATTTGATTTATAAATTCTCCAAGTAATAATTCACTCTGATTATCAAGAGTAAAAACATCATGTGGAAAATAAATATTTTTTGAAATTTGTTCTTGCCCTGTGAGTTGAGTTAGGAACATAGAAACAATAGCGAGGGAAAACACAAGTTTTTTCATCGTTCGTTTTTTAATTTAATTACAAGTCGTCAATATTTTAACGCAATTTTATGTTTTGAATTATGTCAATGAAAATATTTTTTCGTTTGGCGCATTTCCCTTTCCTTCAGTTTATATTTTTGCTTCTGTAAGATGAATTACGCTTCAATATTTATTTTTTCTTACCAAAAATAAAAGTTCTTAAATCGAGTTAATTTTTTAGAATGGGTCATAATTGGTCACTGTTAGGCAATGTAGTGATCAAATATATTTACATCCTTTCTTATAACATCGGAAATTATGGGCCTGCTAAAAACAGGTCTGATTCTAAAACCTAAAACTCATTAGAATGAACGCAAAAATTCAGTTCAAATGCCGCTGCACGCTGAAGCTTCAGCGAAAGCGAGCCCACTCTCCCTAGCTTAATTACAACATTTCATTAATGCCTCCCCGCTCACCGAAGCTTCAGCGAAGGTGAGCATCCCAAATTCTTTCAAGCAAGGAATTTGAACAGCTAATCTATGCTCCTAATTAAGATACAGATTCTTAAATAATTTTTTCATCATCAAAAATTTATAATATGTCTATACCTAAGGAACCACGGCAATTGATGATCAATATCATGTATTTGGTATTGACCGCATTGCTAGCATTGAATGTCTCAGCAGAAATTTTCAATGCATTTAAAGTTTTGGATCAAGGCTTGGTGAAGTCCAACATGGCCTTGGATTTTACAAATGCTCCTATGCAGGAAGCAATTTTTTCAGCTGCAAGAGCCAAACCATCATTTCAAAAATACGCTGATAGGGTTGTTCCAATTCGTGCTGAGTCCAAATCACTCACAGAATTTATAGTTGGAATCAGGGACTCTATTATCAATAGTTCTGGTGGTTATGTGATTAACCCAAATACACAGGAATATACTGATGAACTTGTAGGCGAAAAGAATATCGATGTCACAACTAGAATACTGGTTGATAATAGATCATCAAACAGTAAGAATGAAACAAAAGGAGAAGAGCTCAAACTCAAATTGCTATCATATAAGGCAAAAATGATGGAGTTTGTGGATGAAGAAGATAGAGATAAATTCCAAAAAGAAATTGCCATTAAAGTAGATGATCAAACATGGAGAGATAAGGATAAGGCAAGTTGGTCGCATATGAATTTTGATAGGATGCCAGTGCAAGCAGTCATCCCAATTATTAATAAATACATCAATGATGTAAAGTCAACAGAAGCCGCCGCCTTACATTATCTTGGGAAAAAGGTGGGCTTAGGAAAAGAGGATATTGTCTTAGATGGCTTTACGGTTGTGGCAGCACCAGAAAAATCTTATGTAATAAAAGGAGAAGAGTATAATGCTGATATTTTTTTGAGTGCCTTTGCTGGAACTGATTCTGGCACCGAAGTTAAGCTGGCGGTAAATGGAACACCTCTTCAGATTGATTCTGAAGGTAGAGGGAAATATAAGATTAATACTTCAGTAGCAGGTCCTCAGACCTATGTCGCTTCCGCAAATGTTTACAATCCTGTGACCGAAACAACGCTTAGCTATACAAAGGAATTTACCTATGAGGTCGGAGAAAGATCAGTCGCAATCTCACCAACTAAAATGAACGTGTTCTATATAGGTGTAGATAATCCAGTTGAGATTTCTGCCGCAGGAGTCAATTCAAATACAATGCAAGCAAGTATGAGTGGAGCAGGGGATGGTAGTATTAGAAAAGCTAGTGATGGTACTTTTATTGTAGAAGTAAAAACACCAACGCGAAAAGATGAATTTGCCAAAGTGAACGTTTCTGCAGATGGATTGAATGTCAGCAAAAACTTCAGAGTTAAAAGAATTCCTGATCCAATCCCTAAGTTATCCAAATCAAAAGGTGGAGTTATGAGTAGTGGAGAATTTAGACAACAAGTTGGGATCTATCCCGTTTTGGAAAATTTTGATTTTGAAGCCGAGTGCAGTATTGAAGAATTTAGATTGGTTAGAGTTCCTAAAAGAGATGATGTTCAATTATCAATTAACAGGGGTGGAAGGTATACTTCTGAATCCAAATCATTGATAGCAAAAGCACGGGCTACTGACACTTATTATTTTGAAGATATCAAGTGCAAATGCCCAGGTGATTCTAGATTGCGAGATCTAGGATTAATGGTATTCAAAATTAGATGATCAGAAAGCCACTTGCGAATGCAGGTGGCTTTATTTTTTCTTGCAAACTTAAGATAGATTATCCTACTCTTCTGTTAGATAAAATGTGTTCATCTTATTTACATTTTCTTCAATAACAATCTGATCATTAATTTGAATATTTGATTGGACATCCTGTGTTGTAATCGTACCTATTCCTAAGATACCAGTAATGACATAAAATAAGCTGAGTGGTTTCATAGTAATGTATTTTATTTGATAAAAAGATACAATGAATTCTCAAGCATCAACATTTTTTTCGACGAATGAACCAACTTTGTATCTTAAGTTTACATTGATTTACTAACTATGTTAGTTGTCGTGACAAACATTATGGTTTATAAACTTTTGGAGTGTAGCTGTAAATTTTCGGCATGTAGTTTGCCCCAATACTAGATACGTAGGTCACTTTTATAATTTTTATTTGTTTATAAACCTCAAAAAGAGCAATTTATAACTGCTTTATTTTGAACTAAGTGAAACATCTAATTATTTTCCTTATCTTAATGTAATGGCTACTGTTTGAATAATACAACCTCAAACAACACACTTTTAAACACCCAAGCGATGATTCGTGATAAACTTCTTGACAAGTTGATTACGGATATAGGTCCAGATTTAAGCGATTTCGAAAGCATAGATCTTATGTGTACCCATTATCCTGATCAACTCAAACTGTTTAGAGACAGTAAGCCCAAAGTTCTCGAAACTGCTGATTCTATTATTGGCCACATTTTGCATAAACCATATGGCTACGCTGGCGATTTTCACATTATTGACAGGTTATACACTTTTGATACCTCTCCACATTTCCCCAAATGGGGCAAATACTCCATACAAACACATGGCGCAAGAGCAGTCAGAAATAGAAAAAAATATTTCAAAATTATACTCAAACAGTTAAGTGACATTAACCCAAAAGCAAGAATACTAAATGTGGCAAGTGGTCCTGCTAGAGATATATTCGAATACCTTGAAGAGAATCCAAAGAGTCAACTGCAATTCACTTGCGTGGACATGGACAAACGAGCAATAGATTATGCAAAGAAATTAAATAAAAATTTTCTTTCTCAGATTGAGTTCATAGATAAAAACATACTGCGTTTTCAAACCAATGAAAAGTATGATTTGATCTGGTCTGCTGGCCTCTTTGATTATTTCAAAGACAAAATATTTGTTTCTGTATTAAGCAGATTTAAAAACTATCTCACACCTAATGGGGAAATAGTAGTTGGTAATTTTAATGAAGATCATAACCCAAGTCGAAATTATATGGAGGTCCTTGGTGATTGGTTTTTGTTTCACAGAACTTCTAATAAACTTATACAATTGGGAGTTGAGTCTGGTTACAACCTTCACGATATACAAATTGGAAGAGAAGAGGAAAATGTAAATCTTTTTATGCACCTTAGAAAAGAAGAAAGCAATAAAGCCTTCTTTGATCAATACAATTCACTTAATGGTGGTCAACCATTTGATTTGATTCAATAAGAGAAATTAATTTTACAATGATTATAATAAAAAGCCTGGACTTCAAACAAGTCCAGGCTTTTCAGTTTAAATTCAATAATTTCAGTTGGCTTTGCTTTATTTCTTGATGTAAACGCTGAATGAATTTTCTATAAAAGACAAAGCTTGCAAATCAAAAATTTATTCTAAACCTAATTCACTTCTAAGTTTAGAATCTGCATTACTGTTTTTAGCCCAATAAGCACTTTTCATCGTTTTAATAACTTCACCAGTAGTGCTAAGTTTTTGTTTTTGAGATCCATAGCCATCCATATATGTTTCTTCCCATCTTATGATTCTGTGTGGGAAGTTACTTTCAAAAGTTATTATCATATTACGATCTAGTTCAGGG
>CALHKJ010000164.1 GCA_938033975.1 uncultured Saprospiraceae bacterium
CCTTCATTTGAATGTCCTCTGGGACATTCATTTTGCTAAAGCAAAAATCATTCAGTCAGGTGTTGAAAATTATTCAAAAAATAAACCTGCTCAAACGTGAGTGGGTTTTTTTTATGTACATAAGTGAACAATTATTCTGACAACATATACTATTAAAGTCTATTATCGCGGAAGGCTTTTGCTTAAGGCCCGCTAAAGCGGTTCCTTCATTTGAATGTCCTCTGGGACATTCATTTTGCTAAAGCAAAAATCATTCAGTCAGGTGTTGAAAATTATTCAAAAAATAAACCTGCTCAAACGTGAGTGGGTTTTTTTTATGTACATAAGTGAAGACCCTTCGCTGGTGCTCTCTTATAGACCGCTCACTTCGCTTGTAGACTTTTATAGGTGCTGACAGAATTGGCTAGCAAGAACTTATACATTTTTTAAAATAAATATGTCCAAATTATACAAAAGACGTAGGGGTCAAGGCTTGATTTCCTGTCTTATTATCAAAGGGTGTTGAAAATTATTCAAAAAATAAACCTGCTCAAACGTGAGTAGGTTTTTTTTATGCCCCTTTTCGAAGACCGTTCGCTGGTGCTCACTAATAGACCGCTCACTTTGTTCGCTTATAGACCGTGCGCTTGCGCTTACTTGTGGACCGCTCACGTTGTTCGCTTGTAGACTTTACTAGGTTCTGACGGAATGCCTTTTATAATAAGAATTATCTTATGCCTTCTCCAAAGAGATAAATAGCTTAGCGTCATTTCCTAAATCTACCTCCTCTCCAGCTGCTAGACCATCTACTTGTGCGATATCTGTAGCTAGAACTTCTGCTTTGATGTAATCACCATAATCTGCTAAAGAATTATCTAGGCTTTCGTGCTTGGTGATGTTTACTTTGATTTTATCTGTGACATTAAAGCCGCTAGATTTTCTGATATTCTGGATTCTATTGATTAATTCTCTTCCTAAACCTTCGGCTAACAAATCATCTGTCAGGGTGATATCTAAAGCTAAGGTGATTTCTTTATCCTGTGCTACAGTCCAACCTGGAATTTCTGCAGCGTTGATTTCAAAATCTTCGATGCTTAGATCGTAGCTCGTTCCATCAAGTTCTAATTGATAGGCGCCATTTTTTTCAATTGCGGCAATGTCATCTTGATTTAATGTTGCGATATGAGCAGCAGCGGCTTTCATGTTTTTACCTAACTTTCTACCTAAGGTTTTAAAATTAGGTTTGATTTTTTTATTGATTACTCCAGAGTCTTCAGCAAGGTATTCTATCTCTTTTACATTTACCTCGTGTAAGATTAGATCCTCAACTTGAGTTACATGAGCTTTATATTTATCGTCTAGAATTGGCAACAAAATTTTCTGAAGTGGTTGACGCACTCTCAGACTTTCCTTTTTTCTTAGTGAAAGAACCAAAGAAGAAATTCTTTGTGCATAATCCATTCTTACCTCAAGATCTTTATCAATCAAAGAAGCCTCTGAACTTGGAAAATCACTTAAGTGAACAGATATTTTTTCTTCTCTAGAAGTTGCTCCATTTAAGTTTTGGAACATCCAATCTGTAAAAAATGGTGCGATTGGTGCCATCATTTTGGTAATCGCTTCTAAGCAGGTATACAATGTTTGGTAGGCCGCGATTTTATCGCTGGTGTAATCTCCTTTCCAGAAACGCCTTCTGCAAAGGCGAACATACCAGTTACTTAAGTTTGACTCGACAAAATTTTGAATGGCTCTTCCTGCTTTTGTTGGCTCATAGTCTGCGTAACTTTGATCTACTGTTTCAATTAGACTGTTTAAAAGAGAAATTATCCATCTGTCGATTTCTGGTCTTTCGTTCATTGGAATTTCTGCCTCTTTATAATCGAAGCCATCGATATTTGCGTAAAGCGCAAAGAAGGAATAGGTATTATATAGTGTTCCAAAAAGTTTTCTCTTTGTCTCATCTATTCCATCCAAATCAAATTTTAGATTATCCCATGGATTGGCATTGACCATCATGTACCATCTAGTAGGATCTGCGCCATAATTAGCAAGTGTTGAAAATGGATCGACTACATTGCCTTTCGATTTAGACATTTTCTTACCCTCCTTATCTAGAACCAATCCTGTAGAAACAACATTTTTAAAAGATATGCTATCATGTACCATCGTAGCAATGGCATGCAGTGTATAGAACCAACCTCTAGTTTGGTCTACCCCTTCAGAAATAAAATCTGCAGGATAGTTTTGTTTGAATTTTTCTTCGTTTTCAAATGGGTAGTGCCATTGGGCATACGGCATTGACCCAGAGTCAAACCAAACATCGATCAAATCCAATTCACGTTTCATTGGAGCGCCACCATCTGTTACCAAAGTAACATCATCAATATATGGACGGTGAAGGTCTTCAGGAACAGATTGGTTTAGTCCCAATGCCGCATTTGCTTTTTCAATTTCTTTTGCTAGTTGCTCAATTGATCCGATGCATAATTCGGTACCATCTTCAGCTCTCCAAATTGGTAATGGGATTCCCCAAAACCTTGATCTTGACAAATTCCAATCCTGTAGGTTTTCCAACCAAACTTGAAATCTACCAGTACCTGTATGTGACGGCTTCCAGTTAATTGTTTTGTTGAGCTCAGCCATTCGATCTCTCATGCTGGATGCTTTCACAAACCAAGAGTCTAATGGATAATATAAGATTGGTTTATCTGTTCTCCAACAGTGTGGATAATTGTGTTCGTATTTTTGAACATTGAAAGCTTTGTTTTCAGTTTTCAACTTAATGGCAATATCAATGTCTACACTTTTGTAATCTTCTTCATCACGATAGTTCTTTACAAACCGGTTTGAAAATTCTCCGACAGTATCTTTGAATTTTCCTGATTTGTCAACTAAAGTTAAAGCACCTATTTTATGATCTACTGCTACCTTTCTATCATCTGCACCAAATGAAGGTGCTGTATGAACAACTCCAGTACCATCTTCAGTGGTAACATGAGTTCCAGTAATAACTCTGTAGGCATCAGTCGAACCGTAAAGTTCTTCAATTGGATTTCCAAAATCTAGTAATGGTTCGTATCTGATATCTTGCAATTGCGAACCTAGAAAGCTTTCACTTTGCTCGAGAATTTCTGGTTGCTTTTTACCTCCCAACCATTTTCCAACCAATGCCTCTGCTAGCACAACACTTATTGGTTTTTCAGTGTATTGGTTGATTGTTTTTATTTTGACATATTTGATTTTAGGCCCTACTGCTAAAGCTGTATTTGACGGAAAGGTCCAAGGCGTTGTAGTCCAGGCAAGGATTCTTACATCTTCATCATCTGATTCAAAAAGGAAACTAGATTTTTCATCTTTGATCACTTCAAATTGTCCAACAATTGTTGTGTCCTTTACTTCCTTGTAGCAACCTGGAAGGTTAAGCTCGTGAGATGACAATCCTGTGCCTGCAGCAGGCGAATAAGGTTGTACTGTATATCCCTTATAGATTAAATCTTTATCATATAATTTGGTAAGAAGATTCCATACTGATTCTATATAATTATTTTCATAGGTAACATATGGATTATCAAGATCAACCCAGTATCCCATTTTGATGGTTAGGTCATCCCAAAGATCTTTGAATTGCAAAACAGTTTCTCGGCACTTGGCATTGTACTCAGCAATTGAAATTGACTTTCCGATATCCTCCTTGGTTATTCCAAGCGTTTTTTCAACATTTAATTCTACTGGAAGACCATGCGTATCCCATCCACCCTTTCTCTCTACACGTTTTCCTTTCATAGTTTGGTATCTACAAAAAAGATCCTTTACGGTTCTCGCCATAACATGGTGAATACCAGGTTTTCCATTTGCAGAAGGAGGTCCCTCGTAAAACACAAAGCTGTTATCCTTGTCTTTTTCGTCAACACTTTTCTGAAAGACCTTATTCTCCTCCCAAAACTTCAATATCTCCTGATCTATTTCAGGAAGATTCAATCCTTTAAACTCTTTGTATGATGCCATTTGCTGTTTATTATAGGGGGGCAAAGATAAAATACTTTTTTGAGACATCAGACGAAAGACGAAAGACGAAAGACGTTTTGGTAAAAATCTACTGGAGTCATCATAACAACAGTGCATATAAATGACTATCCGCATTTTACTTATTTCTAGTAAATGAGTGATTTATGCAATATTGCTACTAGTAAAGTCTATTGAGAAGTTTACTTTTGGGCACAATTAATCCAAAAGAAATTGCATGTACTTTAATGCTGAGAACTCTCAACAGCATTTATTCAAAAAATACAATGTCAAAATTACCTCAGGAATATAAATTTCTTGA
>CALHKJ010000165.1 GCA_938033975.1 uncultured Saprospiraceae bacterium
TCCATCATAATCACCAGCAAATGGGGTAGGAGTTTCTTCATTTTGGATTTCCGCATTGGCAAAAAAGAATACCTTATCTTTTACGATTGGTCCTCCTAGTGAGAGTCCCACAAGATTGTTTGTAAATTCATCTAGTTTTTCTCCTTCATCAGCTCCAGTTCTTTCAAGAAGTTGTCCATTGGTTTCACCTGCAAGGCCTTCTCCTTGTGAAAAGTAATAAGCAGTACCTTCAAATTTGTTTGTACCTGATTTCGTTACGGCATTGATTCCACCTCCAGCGAATCCTCCATAAGAAACGTCATAAGGTGAAAGAACAACTTGAATTTGATCGATGGCATCGATACTAAATGGTGCAATTCCAACTTGACCACCATTCTGGCCATTAGCTGCTAATCCAAATACATCATTGTTTACTGCTCCATCAATATAAACTGCATTGTATCGGTTGTTTTGACCACCTAAAGAAGTACCTCCTCCAAAGGTTGATCTTGATTGGGGAGTTAGTCTTGTGTAATCACTCAAATTTCTACCCAGGGTTGGCATATTTTCGATTTGAGCATTTGAAATATTTGTGGAAGTTCCAGTGCTTGTACCTATTGGTTGTGAAGATCCAGAGATTACCAATTCTTCCAAAAGAACTCCACCTTCTTGTAATACTACATCATATTTTCTTACCTCACCTAGTGATAAATATTGATTAGGTAATTGATTATCAGAGAATCCAACATAAGTCATACTTATATTGTATGGTCCTCCAACTTTCATATTGTTCATTTTATATCTCCCATCGAGATCTGTGACTGCTCCGTAAGTTGTCCCAGTTGGCTGATGGGTAGCCAGGACATTTACACCAATCAGCGCTTCTCCATTTTGATCAGTAACTGTTCCGATCAAAGAAGAAGTTGTGACTCCCTGTGCAAATGCAAATAGTGACATTATACAAAGGCAATTAATTAATATTAGTTTTTTCATTACTCATTTTGGTTGGTTAAATAATAATACATTAACAGCGGCAAATCTAATATTATAAACTTATATATAAAGTATAACAATGTAAAATCTACATTAAGTTTAGGGTACAAAAAAAGGGCTTCAACATTGTTGAAGCCCTTTAACGAATGGTATATTTTAATATGTTTCTTTTCTAGTTCTTATTCATTCTGAATACAGAGAGAACTTTTTCATTTTCATCGAAAATTCTCACTAAGTACATTCCCTTTTGAAGAGTACTTACATCATGTGATTTTCCAGAGAAATGAGAAGCTGTTTTAATATTCTTACCTACGATATTGAATATAGCAACCTTTGAAACTTCATTGTCATTTGTGATTTGAATGAAGTCTGAAGTTGGATTTGGAAAAATTTGCATTTTTCTAGCAGCAATATCATCTGTCGAACTTACACCACTGATATCAAAAAGCACAGGAGCTGAAGCCAATATTGCTCCGTCCGCAGATGTCAAGTGGAACCAAAAACTACCTGTTCCAGCCACCCCATGAGGGTTTATGTAAATATTGAAGGTAAAAGTTTCGTTTGCTGTAAAGTTAACTGGCGATGAAGTTGGACATGATTCAAGTCCTGATATATAACAAGTATTCTTGTCACAAACCTGAAATTCCCATTCTGATGGTATCAAATCGCCACCATTTACTGGAGTTTCTCTGTCAATGTTCCAAAAAATAGCTTGTTCTGCTGCCAAATCATTAGTAATACTCAAATCCAATTGTACTTTATTGGATGAAGTATCATCGCTTGCCGCAGGTTCCGCTGGGCTAAAAGAGACCTGTGCTTGGAGACCAAGGCCCAACGATAAAAATAATGCTAATAGTATAATCTGCTTCATACGCATTCGTAGTTTGCCCTAAAATTAAGAAGAATTATTGGAATTCTAGTCTTAATAAACAGTTAATGGCGACTTAAAGTCACTCATTAACTGTCAATTATGCAATTTTCTTTACAATTCTAGGCTTTATCCTACCTCTTTATACCTTCTAGAAACTTCCTTCCAATTGATTACATTAAAGAAAGCCTTAACATAATCAGGTCTCTTATTCTGGTAATTTAGGTAATATGCATGTTCCCATACATCCAATCCTAAAATTGGAGTGCCGCCACAACCTACACCTGGCATCAATGGATTATCTTGATTTGGTGATGAGCAAACCTCAACCTTTCCGCCAGGGTGAGCGCATAACCAAGCCCATCCTGAGCCGAATCTTGTTCCGGCAGCAGCAGCAAATTTTTCTTTAAATGCATCAAATGAGCCATAAGCTGCATTGATCGCATCCCCTAAAGCTCCATCTGGAGTTCCTCCACCATCTGGAGACATAACTGTCCAGAAAAGTGAGTGATTATAGAATCCTCCGCCGTTATTTCTTACGGCACCATTATCCATATCCAAATTCTTAAGGATATCTACGATGTCCTTTCCTGCCAAATCTGTTCCTTCAATGGCTGCATTCAATTTCTTAGTATAGCCAGCATGGTGCTTCCCATGATGAATTTCCATTGTCCAAGAATCAATATGCGGCTCTAATTTGTGATGATCGTATGGTAAATCAGGTAGTGTAAATGCCATTTGTATTATTTTTTAGGTTTAACTAGTTTTTGAATTAACAATTCTTAAATATAGAAGTTTTCGCTAAGCTAATCTTTATGTTTTTGGTTATATCTTCGCAACTCAATTATAAACAAACATATAATGAAAGTTAGAAAGGAAAAAGATTCAATAGGTTACATAGATGTACCTGCAAATAAATATTGGGCTGCTCAAACACAGCGATCAAAGCAAAACTTCTTAATTGGTGGACAGTCGATGCCGATAGAGATTATAAGAGCTTATGCCATTCTCAAAAAAGCTGCCGCTAAAACAAATGCCGAACTTGGTGTTCTTTCCAAAGCAAAAGCTACAGTCATAGGAAAGGTATGTGATGAGATATTGAGAGGAGAGCTAGACAGTGAATTTCCTTTGGTGGTTTGGCAAACAGGTAGTGGAACTCAAACAAACATGAATGTAAATGAAGTGATTGCCAATAGAGCTCATGTTTTGAAAGGAGGGAAGCTTTCTGATGCAAAGAAAAAGTTTCACCCCAATGACGATGTGAATAAATCACAATCTTCTAATGATACCTTTCCAACAGCCATGCACATTGCTGCATATAAAATGCTCGTAGAAACTACTATCCCAGGATTAGAAAAACTTAGAAAGGAATTAGATAAAAAATCGAAAGCATACATGAAAGTTGTAAAAATTGGTCGTACGCATTTTATGGACGCTACTCCAGTTACACTTGGTCAAGATCTTTCTGCTTTCGTCACCCAACTTGATTTTGGGATCAAAGCAATCAAGCATTCTTTAAAGCATTTAAGTCACCTTGCTCTTGGTGGAACTGCTGTTGGAACTGGCTTGAATACTCCAAAAGGATACTCTAAAAAAGTAGCCAAAGAAATTGCGAAGCTTACCAAACTTCCTTTCATATCTGGCTCAAATAAATTTGAAGGATTATCTGCTCACGATGCCATTGTCGAATCTCATGGTGCGCTAAAAACTGTTGCAGTTTCAATGATGAAAATCGGAAACGATATCAGAATGTTGTCCAGTGGCCCTAGATGTGGAATCGGAGAGATTACTATCCCAGCAAATGAACCTGGTTCATCTATTATGCCCGGCAAAGTAAATCCAACTCAATCAGAAGCATTGACCATGGCAATGGCCCAAGTTTGTGGAAACGATGTAGCCATCAACATAGGAGGAATGAATGGTCAGTTCGAATTGAATGTCTTCAAACCAATGATGATTTTTAATTTCTTGATGTCTGCTAAATTGATCGGAGATGCTGCTGTTAGTTTTGCTGACAACTGTATCAAAGGCTTGAAGCCAAACAAAGAAAAGATCAAAGCCAATTTGAATAATTCACTCATGCTTGTTACAGCATTGAATACAAAAATTGGTTACGACAAAGCTGCAGAGATTGCTAAGAAAGCATACAAAGAGGGATCTACTTTGAAAGCTGCCGCGCTTTCACTTGGTTACCTCACGTCAAAAGAATTTGATGCTTGGGTGAGGCCTGAGAAAATGCTTTAGGCTCGCTTTGCTCACGACTCGTTCGTTTATCTGCTGTAGCAGATTCACTCGCTGGGGACACGCATCACTTCGTTCGCTGGAGACACGCATCGCTTTGCTTGCTGGAGAGTCTTGCCTTCGCTTTGCTTCGGCAAGTGGGGACTTTGCTTTAGCTATTGTAAATAGAATTTTGTCTTCGCCATGCTTGGTCAAGTGAGACTGTTAGTTAGTATTTGATAGAATTGGATTGCTTGTCACTATTAGATTAGTTGTGAGGGACTCAATCCCTCTACCCATAGGTGGAGGGACAGATTTTATATACCGCCGATAGGCGGCATATAAAATCAGGGAGGTCTCCAGCGAGTGCAACGAAGCGAGTCCCCAGCCAGCGAAGCGATGCGAGTCCCCAGCGACGCAGGAGCGTGTCTTTAGATCAAATTATCGAATATTACGACATATAATGTCGAATAATTCGATAATTTGATCGTATCTTTGAAAGATGTATCTCAACAACCATTCATATTACTCACTAAAATATGGTACTCTTTCTCCGCAACAATTGGTGGCTGCTGCTGCCAGCAATGGAGTGAAGAAGATGGTATTGACCGACATTAACAATACCTCCTGTGCCTATACTTTTATAAAGGAGTGTGAAAAGCATGGAATTGATCCCGTGCTAGGTATTGAATTTCGCAAATTCCATAAGGAGGATGTGGCCACGGCAATGGGG
>CALHKJ010000166.1 GCA_938033975.1 uncultured Saprospiraceae bacterium
TGTTGTAAGTCCAAACCCCGTCATAGATCAATTAAATATCCTTTTCGCAAATGAAATTGATGATGATATTGATCTTGAGTTTTATGATATGATGGGAAGAAAAATTGCGATTCAAGGAGTCCAAGAAGAGGAAAAACGGATAAGTTTAGATCTATCTGGATTATCATCTGGTATATATCATCTTCTAGTACGCAGAAATGATGAGCCTTATCAAACAACATCAGTCGTTGTAATAAATTAATTTTCTGATAAGTTGATTTTTATGATACCAATCGGTATCTTCGTTCTGTGAGAAATCCAGAACTAACAAGATCGATCATATTGAAGACAGCATGTGAGCTCTTTAATAGTCAAGGTTATAAAGCTACCTCAATCAGTGATATTACCGCTCAAAGTAAATTGACGAAGGGTGCTATCTATCGACATTTTCAAGATAAATCTAGTTTGGAAAAGGAGGCGCTAAGAACCATGTGTGGTCAAATGCTTGGAGATATTTCAAGATCGGTAAGGATAGCCCCAGACAGTAAATCAAAATTGTATTGCATTTTGGATTACTTTTCAGCTTATGAGAAGGAGCCGCCCTTTGTTGGTGGCTGTCCACTAATGAATGCTGCAGTAGAATCTGACGATACCAACCCGGAGTTAAAGGATGTAGTCAAGTTTATTATGGGCCAAATACATGAAGCAATTTGTAAGATCATAAGCAATGGTATCAAGCACAAACAAATCCAAGAAAATGTTGATCCAGCTATGTTATCTTCTTTGATTTTTGGATCCTTGGAAGGCTCTGTTATGATGATGAAGGTATTTGATAATGGAGAGCATCTAAACAACTGCATAAAGTATTTAAAAGCAGAGATTGATCGAGTTTTGATTTAGTATTTTTTTATATAATTAGATACCGATTGGTATCTTTAAATTGATTGTATGAATTTTTTAAAGTCTGTAATTGGTTTTTATTTTAATAGCTTGGCGATCTTCTTTCCTAAGTTGGCAGGCAAGCAAAGTTTTTATTTTTTTTGTATCCCATTCAAAGCAAAAATAAAACCAGAGCAACAAAAATTTTTAGATACTGCCAAACAAACTAGCCTTACTGTAGATGGTAAGAAGGTACAAACGTATCAATGGGGAGAAGGAAAGGATAAAATCCTATTTGTACATGGTTGGCAAAGTAACACCTATCGATGGAGGAAATATATTGATAATCTTGATCTAAATAAACATACCCTCATTGGAGTAGATGCTCCTGGACATGGAAATTCTGATGGCCTTTATTCCAACGTGCCACTTTTTGAAAAGGCATTGAGTGCAGTAGTGAATCATTACGGTATTCCAAATAAAGTAATAGGGCATTCCATTGGCTCGTTTTCATCTCTTTACTTTTTACACAAGAATAAAATCCAGCTTGATAAATTTGTTTCTTTAGCAACGCCATTTACAGCAGTTCAATTTGTAGAAGTTTTTCAATCTGAATTAAAGCTCAATGAAAGACTGATTAAATACATGAAAGCTCACTTCAATATTTACACAAGTCATAAGCTGGAATATTACTCCCTGGATAACTTTGCAAGCGACATAGATACTCAGTCACTGCTAATTCATGATAAAAATGATGATGCCACCTCATATCAAAATTCACAGAAGCTGAGTCAATTGCTCAAGCATTCTACCTTAGAAATTACAGAAGGTTATGGACACAGATTGAAAAACCAAAAGCTTGTTAAACGAGTATGCGATTACCTCACGACAGCTTAGTTTGTGTTTGCTTTTCTAAATTCGATAATCGCGATTGCTATAATAATGAGGATTTCTAAAAGAAAATAAGCCAAACCAATTTTGGTAACTTCAGATCGATTCATGAAAAGGATAACAAGGGTCGCAATGCAAAAACAAATATTTGCGGAAGCGATGACCCGAAGAAATAATCTCCAATTGCTAGGTTTAAAAATTGCACAGCTTGCAGAATAAATGGCAAATAGTAACGCTGCAATAGATAAGTAAATCAGGATTTGAGTTTGTACGCCAATCAATTCAGAAAAACGAGTTAAGACAAAACCATGCATAATAGCTGTTAGCGTTGCGCCAGCAGCATCAAACCAAAAAAGTTTGTTATGATCAATGGCAATCAATTAGGCAGTGATTGAATCCATACAAGCAGTTTGCATTGATTTTTTCGGAAGTAAAAATTCTTTGTAATACATCCACTCTTTGTCTTCCTTAACAGTTACAAAAAATTGTCGATCCGGATAATTGCTTTTATAAAAGTTTTCAATCACTTTAATCAATTCATCAGTCTCTTTGATGTAAAAGTATTCAAGCCTTTCTCCATTGTATAAGAATGAGCCTACCATGATACAGTCAGTATACCTTTCAATCAATTCGATCAACTCATCTCCTAAATCAAATAAAATTTCAAAATCATTTCCTTCAGGAAAACCATCAGGATTTGTACTTTGATATTTAGTCCCTGCAATAAGGATCTTATCATAGTCACCCATAATCTCATTGTCCAACAAGTCAACTCTAAAAGTTTTGGATCCTACTTTCCCATGATCGAATGTCTCAAGATATGTATCCCAGATTTGCGTTGTATCTTTGTCTAGCATTTGAAGATTGCATTTGTTAGTTAATAACACTGCATTGGGATATCTCAAATATAATACATTTTTTTAATATCTTTTTGAAAGACCTCAGACGTCAGCTATCAGACTTCAGAGATCTAATGTTCAATAGTTTGCGAAAAGAAGAGTAATTTCTTGCAGAAAAGAAATTCGTAATTAAGATTCCACTCCGCCAGTAGGCGGAGTGGAATCTAATAAATCTAATTTTGACTTTAGGAAAAATAGGAAATTAGAATCAGGGAGGAGTCAAACATCAAACATCAAAAGTCAAACATCAAAAGTCAAATCAATTCCCAACCCCCTTTATAATCTCCTTTAATTTACTCAAAGTAGTTTGTTCATACTCCAATTCTAATCTGTCTACTGAACCTGTCGTCATATCTCTTCTTGCCATAAACACTTGATCTCCTACAAATTTGAGGGCAAGTAAACTGATTGCTTCACCCTTTGGAATATTATTGAACATTTTATCTTTTTGACCAAAAGGCCTCAACACAGATTTGATATTCTTAAAAATCATAAAGCACTTTGTGCCTTGATCCACATTTGCAATGGTAAGATTAGTCCGATCTCTAGGGCTTAGATTTAAAAATCTATCACAATTTATCCAGCCAAGATCGCTTGTGCTTACAACATATCTAGAAGCTCTCTGCGAATTCAAAGCTTCTTCGTAATAGATTCCTGTAATTGATTCTTGAGTTTTAGCTTCCACAATTAAATTAAAATCTTCACAATACCTCTCTGTACGAATAATCATATTTGTGGATGGAAATATTTTCAATCCAATTTTTTCTTTAACATCTCTACCGACATCTTGGAATGCTTCCTTGATGAGTTGTCTTTCATTAAAGGGAAAGGGTGGCATAACTTTATCTAAAAACCCAAAAATTTCACGCAGTAATTTATCATGTGATTCTGAAGCTTGCCTTTTTTCTAATTGAGTTAACGCATATTCAGCTCTTTTCTGAGTATGATATACACTTAACTTATATTTATAATCGGCAATGGCCTTTTTTCTTCTCTCAGCTTCATCAATCCAACTCTGTAATCTCGAATCATAGGTTTTATGATCTTCTAGATATTTTTCTTTAGCAATCAAATACTTTTGATAGAC
>CALHKJ010000167.1 GCA_938033975.1 uncultured Saprospiraceae bacterium
ATTGCAAACCACTACTGACAGAAATTCTAGGACCAAAATGATAACTCAAAAGTGCATTGAATCTCAAAGACTCCAAATTTTCAACAGTATTCAATCTACTCAATAAAAGGTCTGCAGAATTGGATGATCTCTCTGTATTTAAAATTCCATAGTCCGCGTTCATCCTAACTGAAAATCCTCTTGTTGTGACCTCCTTTTGAGCTTCTTCTTTCTCAAACTCTCTAGCACTTGGTGTCATTCCAAGTTCGTAAATTGTTGGCTTAGCAATCAAAAGAAATGAACCTAAAGGATTTAATAATTCAATCCCCATTTCAGTATTTGCAACACCAATAATTTCCTGTGATCCATCTTGCTGATTCTTAGAGTTTGCTTCATGCAAATCCCTTGATGGGTCTTCTTCAGTTGGAAATTTACGAACACCAATTTGGCTTTCCTCATAACTGATCATCTCTTCTGTTTGGCCTACACTCCTACTTTCATTAGTTACATTTTTTTGCCTTAGATTTCTTCGTGTTACTCCAGTTTTATTTATTTCATCCTCTTTGCTTTTTTTCACTTCCGTAAATGTTTTTTCGGATTGTGACTTAGTTTTAATTTCCTTTTTGCCGGGGATATCTTCTTGTGAATGATTAAAAGCTATTTCCATACTACTATTTTCATTTGCGGAAGTATCCTTCGTTTCTACCACCTTAACATTTTGCTCACCGCTTGAAACAAACTCTGAAGCTTGATCTTTAGCTACTATCAATTGATCATTCTGAAGATACAAATAAACAATCGGTGTCAACAATAGAACTAAGAGCAGACTTAGCCTCCACCAAATCAACCTGCGCTTTTTCTTTGGGCGTATATTGTCCCAGATGATTTGTGGATCAATGTCATCTTCATGATCATCGAATTGTCTCTTGAATATGTCTTTATAATTCTCTTCCATTATTGATAAACTTTTGAAAGTTCATTGATCTTGTTTTGTAATATCTTCTTTGCACGTGAGTACTGCGATCTAGAACTACTTTCTTCAATACCCATTTTCTGTCCAATCTCTTTGTGCGAATATCCTTCTATGGCATACAGTGCGAAAACCTCTCTGTAGCCTTGAGGCAAATCGTAGACTATCTTTATTATTTCTTTATGTGTTAGCTGACTCACAGCATCAGCCTCAATCGTTGTCTGTTCGTATGCATTCTCCAATGAAGACTCCGAGCTTTTATATTTCTTTTGGTTCTTATTAAGGGACTTAAAAATGAGAATCTGCTTCATCCAAGAATATAACTGCCCCTCATACTCACCATTGAATTCTTGAATTTTATCAAAGATTACCACAAAAGTATCTTGCAAATTATCTTGAGCTTCTTGCATAGAAGTAGCATATAATTTCGCAACCGACATTAATTTTTTGGAATAAGCAAAAACAAGCTCCTTAAATGCTTGTTCTTCTTTTTTCTGCAATCTTGATATGAGTTTTCCTACATTCATTAAATGTTTGGAATTACAAAATTAAAGGACACAAAATCAATCTCGCCAGGATAGGTTTGTTCGTTAAAGACTTCAGGTTCTCCTATATAGACGCCTTCTATAATTATAATTGACAATCCTAATGCATGAGCCAGATTAATAATACATTCTCCTTCAATTGAAAATCCTTGTGAATTAAAAGTGATTTGATAATCACTGGGCTCGCCAAATGATGATCCAGGAGTAAACCAGAATTCAGCAGTAAATAATGGAACAATCACACCAGTATTTGTATCAAAGTTAGTACCATCTATTCGATAGTAAAATTCATCCTCGCTCCCTTCTGGTAATGTGTCAATCTCGAAACTGAGGTCAAAAGATGGATCAAGTGGATCCCAATTCATACCAGAATACTCTATGATAGCACCATTTAGAAAATCATCTAAGCACGCTTCTATATCAAGATCTATTAACTCGGTAATTTCAAAAACTTGCACTTCTGAGATCAGGGAATATGTAAGATCAAATGCATATATAAACAACTCATCTGTATCCATACAAATAGGTAAAACATCATGAAAACTACCATCGCTATTTACTTGAATGAATTGTTGAAAATCTTGATTTTCAACAATGATAAAAGCTAAATCAAAATCTTCTTCTAAACAGTTGGAATAATTTCCTTGGATTGTTACTTCCTCAATGTTCCCAATAACACTTGAAACAGAAAACACCCCAAGTTCTTTGTTTTCAAAAATTGACCCTAATTCAAAATCCTCTAGTTCAGTGTGACACAAGCCCAAAACAGACAAGACCAAATCGTTCCCTTCTGGAACCTTACCTGAGAAATATCCTCTTTCACCTGAATAACTATAAGCACAAAAACCACTGGACAAGTCTGTAATTTTTATTAATGCCCCTTCGTAAGGAGAGCCATTAAGCTCAATATTACCTGATATTTCTACAAGTGGAAATGGAACATCACAATTCCAAAAAGAGAAATGAGTAACCTCACCAACATATTCATTACCAATTAATGTCGCTTGACCTTCTTCTTCCCAATTCCCATTCATTTCATTAAAATGCCACAAGGGGATAACAGATGGTGCAGTCACCATTAGCTCATCAGGTACTTTCATTTTAATGGTAGCCGAAGTCCCTTCAGGCAAACTCAAATATTCTCCAAAGCTATTTCTCAATTCGACAGCCATCATACCATAAGTAGCTAGTGCATTCAAATTCCCTTCTGAATTAATTCCAGTTAATTCTCCAGGCATCTGATCAAAGGTCTCAATAACTGTAGGGTCAAGCCATTTTGCATATACCTCAACTGACCCGCTAAACAATTCTCCTGCTTCATTCACATAATTACCTTGTGGCAATTCGATCGAAGCAGATTCAAATTCTACTACTCCTCCTGATTGAGTAGAAATCTCATCAAGCAATTCTTTTTCCAATAATTGGATTCGAATGTTTGCCTGACCATCTAATTCTGTAGAAAATTTTCGGGAACCATTAAAAAAGCCCTCCTTTTCCACTTGAACATAAGCAGCATTTTTACTTATCGTTTCATCCTCAATCGAGAAGAGTCCTAACTCATTTGTACTAGTAGTAATATTCCCCAAACTTACAATCGCACCAGATACTGCCTCACCATATTCGTCAGTAATCAATCCAACAACCGAACTATTGACAACAAAATTTGGAGATGTTGTTTGAGTGGCTCCTGTAAATTCATCTAAGTTCTCTCTTTGACAAGATGATAATAAAAGTAAAATGGAAAATAAAATAATGGATTTCTTCATCATAAACTTTTGCTGTAGAACTAAATACGCTTCTTTTTAATATTTGCCGAAAGGCATAAAACGCTGCACTATCTCATAACTAAATAACAATTATCTTTATCATATTGTAATTAATGGCCAAAACCTCATGAAATAACCCATTTAATTGAGTTTTTTAAATAATTTATAAGCAAAAGAATATCATTTTTTAAATGGACGTAGAAGAGTTTATTTATCAATACGAAGGAAATCAAAAGCAAATTCTCGATTATTTCCATCACCTCTTTACCGAAGAGTTAGGTTTGGTTTGTAAAATCAGATGGAAGCTTCCTTTCTATTTTTTAAACAGCTGGATTGTCTACTTGAATCCAACCAAAGACAACACGGTCGAACTTGCCTACGTCCGAGGAAATGAATTATCAAACGCAAATGGTTTGTTAGATTTTAAAAACAGAAAACAAATCAGTAGCATTGAGATAAAAGATTTAAAATCTATGCCTATCGATGGTATTTTAGAAAATCTTCAGGAAGCTTTAATGATTGACGAAACAGTTCCATACAATGTCAGAAAGAAAAATAATCAAAACAAATCAGATGAATCTTAAATCAAAATTTGCAAACGTAAATGAATACTTCTCTCCAAAAGTCATTGGTGAGGTAAACGACGTGTTTGTAAAAATTGCAAAAATAAAAGGTGATGAAATTCCTTGGCATAATCACAAAGATGAAGACGAATTATTCTACATCATCGAAGGAAGTCTTCTGTTTGAAATCGAAAACGAAGAAAGCTTCATGATGCATGAAGGAGATCTCTTTATCGTTAAAAGAGGAATCAATCACAAAGTCTCTGCAGAAGAAGAATGCAAAATAATGTTGATTGAAAATAAAACAACAGCTCATACTGGAGAAGTAAAATCGGCTGTTACAAAGTCCATCCAAGAGCAACTTTCATAGACTATGAAAATCAAATACAAGTTTTTCTGGCTGAGTCTCATCATACTTTTCATAGCCTTATTCTTACCAATCGATGGAAACTCCGCAGGACAGTCCTTTGACAAACTTGCTCATTTTTTGCTATTTGCGTTTGTATCAATGAATGCATGCTACTATTTCATCAATAATAAAATGGCCTTCTTAAGTGCGTCAGCTTTTATTGCTATTCTTCCCTTTGGGACAGAATTTCTGCAAAGTTTTATAGATGGTAGAAACTATGACAACTTGGATATAGTCGCTGACGTAATTGGAATCATCGCTGGAGTAGTTATCTATTTTGTATTTAAAAAACTAATCGTAAAAGTATATTCATTATTTGGGGAGAATCCATAAATATATATTAAATGCTTTTTATACTTTTGTGAAAAATTCCTAGATGATAATTAGAGATTTATATACGGAAAAAGGAGTAAATGAGACCGTTGAAAGAATCAACAATTTGACACCAGATACAAAACCTAAATGGGGAAAAATGTCTGTGGATCAAATGCTAGCTCATTGCAATGTCGCTTACCAAATGGCATATAAAAGTGATGATTATAAAAAACCAGGCGCCTTTGGTCGTTTCATGATAAAATTATTTGTAAAAAAAGCAGTAGTTGGACCAAATCCATATCCAAAAAATGGTCGAACAGCACCTGAGTTTATCATCGAAGGATCAAGAGATTTTGAAGTTGAAAAAAATAAATTGGTTAGTTATATCATTAAGTCTCATAAACTTGGCCGTGATCACTTTGACAATAAAGAATCAGTATCTCTCGGTAAATTAACTGCTGATGAATGGAATGTTTGTTTTTCAAAACACCTAGATCATCATCTCAATCAATTCGATGTGTGATGCCTAAAGAATTAGATCATTTTGATATTTGTGGACAATCAGTAAATGATGCCGTCCCCGGAAAAATGTTTGGTCATCCTGTGTATAAAGTCAAGAAGAAAGCTTTTACTTGCTATTTCCATAAGGATATGGTTTTCAAACTAGATCCGACAAATCTAGAAAAAGCACTTGCTTTGAAAGGAAGTAAACTTTTTGATCCTTCTGGGAAAGATAGACCAATGAAAGAATGGGTCCAAGTAAAATATTTACACAAAGATGATTGGCCTGAGCTATCCAACGCCGCCGCAGAATACGTTTTAAGCTTATTGAAGTAATCTTCAAGATTCTAACTTTATACCCATCTTCTAATTGTTTACCACTACTCCCCACCGTTTTTACGCTCCGAAAGGGAAATGTCGGCTAATTTCCAAAATCTTTCTTTTTCCTCAAGCAGCGAAATTCTAAGTTTTTAGTTTAAGATATTGAACATCGAGACTAAGTAGATGAAGGTGCTTTCAAACTTTCCATACTAGTCAAACGAAACGAGAACATTTTCCCTGTACTTGTTTTATCAAACAGGTATTGTTGTTTATCCCATGCAACATATCCAAAAGATTTCCACACCAGCAATGGTTACTAGATTGTATTTCTACAGTCTAAAAAATAACTACGTTAATACCAATGCAGTATCGCATTATAAAGATGATTATTTAATGCAATGATATAATCGCCTTAAAACCGATTGTAAAATTGTTTTTAAATAAGAGAGAGGGCTTAGGGGTGGACACCAACTTGTGAAAGTCAGGACTACCCCTTTTTTTATCTCTTAGTCTTTAATCTCTAGTCTTTCGTCTTTCATCTTTGGTCTTCACACCAAAAAATTTCATGCTTCACAAGTTTTTAATTAACTTCCCAAAACTAAAATTAGGAGTGATGAAACAACTACTTTTGTGCCTAACTATGCTAATAAGCCTGCAACTAGAAGGACAAATTGACCTTCAATACCAATTACCTCACAAAGACATCCTGGATTTAGCCGATGCTCCGCTGCCTCCAAGATTTTTCATCAATGATGAAGCTACAGTTGGGGTACTCTTTTCTAGAAGTAATTTCAAAACAATTGAGGAACTCTCAGAAGAAGAAATGAGATTGGCTGGATTAAGAATTAATCCAAAAACCAATATCTCAAGTAGGACAAGATATTATACCAAGATAGAAATCATGGATATCAAGTCTGGTAAAGTGCATCCTATAAATGGTTTACCAGATAGAGCTCGATTTGCCAATTTAAATTGGTCGCCAAATCAAAAGAAGATGTCATTGACAACTACAGAGCCTGATGGTGTAGCTTTATGGGTAATTGATATTGACAGTAGATCTGCAAAAAAGATAACTGAAGCAAATATCAATGCAAATATGAGAGGATCAATTATCTGGATGAAAGATTCAGAGAGTATTCTCTATAGAAAAACTGTAAGAAAAGGGTCACTTATCAATTCGCAATCAGCAATCCCTACAGGACCTACCATCTCAGTTAATGATGGGAAAAAAGCCCAAAATAGAACCTACCAAGATTTACTCAAAAATAAAACAGACGAACATAATTTTGAGCGTTTGGCAACTTCTGAGATTTGGAAAGTAAATATGGATGGTACGGAATCCAAATGGAAGGATGCAGGGATGTATAGTTATACCTCTGTTTCACCTGACGGCAAATATGTTTTGTTGGGTCAAGTACAGAAACCATTTTCATACATTGTTCCTTATTACAGATTTCCAATTGACTACATAATTTATGATTCAGATGGTAACGAAGTCAAAAAATTTCTAAAAGTTCCTCTTACAGAAGATCTGCCAAAAGGATTTATGGCTTGCAGAAAAGGACCTCGTAGTTTAAGCTGGAGAGATGATAAGCCTTCTACGCTTGTTTGGGCCGAAGCACTTGATGAGGGTGACCCAGAAAAAGAAGTAGAACATAGAGACATTGTATATCAGCAAGAAGCTCCTTTTACAGCCAAGCCGACAATGCTTTTAAAAACAATCAATAGATTTAATTCTATTGAATGGGCCAATGATGATCTTGCAATTTGTTATGACTATTGGTGGAATGATAGAAATACAAAATCTTATGTATTTAATCCATCAGACAATACTGCTGAAATAAAAACCTTACACGACAGAAACTATCAAGATAGATACAATGACCCAGGAAGTTTTGTAACCAAAATCAATGAGTTTGGGAAAGATGTCATCTACTCAAAAGATGGTAATCTATATTTGATAGGTGATGGATATTCAGATGAAGGTGTCTACCCATTCGTGGACAAACTAAACTTAAAATCTGGAAAATCAGAAAGACTTTATCAAGCTAAGGATAAAAGCAAGTTGGAAAGACTTTGGTATGCAGTAAACATGGACGAAGGAAAAATACTTTCTCAATTACAATCTCCTACTGAATATCCAAACTTCTATTTACGAGATATTAATGATGGATCAGCGACTCCAATCACAAGTTTTGAGAATCCATTCAAAGCTTTGGAAAATGTTCATAAAGAATTGATAAGTTACAAAAGAGATGATGGAGTAGAATTATCAGCTACACTATATTTGCCGGAAGGCTATGAAAAAAATAGGGACGGAAAACTACCTATGGTAATGTGGGCTTACCCTAGAGAATTTAAAGATGCAAGTACCGCAGGACAAGTAACACAATCCGAAAATGAATTTACCTACCCTTATTATGGTTCGCCAATTTATTGGGTCAATAGAGGATATGCTGTTTTA
>CALHKJ010000168.1 GCA_938033975.1 uncultured Saprospiraceae bacterium
GATAGTTGCCAAAGCCAATTGATGAGCTATTATCTTTCATATTGAATGACGAAGGTAATATATATGGCTTCTAAATGATTTTTTTTGCCCGCATATTGAATCATTTACTAGATATACTTTTCATTATAATGATATTACTTAAATTCGGCTTTCATAAGAAAGCATGTAAACAATTTTACAACCAACCTTAACCTACAATTGTGGCAGAAGTAAAACTTTTCACAGGAGTTAATTCAAGACCCTTATCTGAAAAAATTGCGGATTATTATGGGTATCCTTTATCACAAGTCGAATTGAAAAAATTTAGTGATGGAGAGATGCAACCAATTATCCATGACTCAGTTAGAGGGGCCTACACCTTCTTTATTCAATCTACCTTTTCGCCAGCTGATAATCTGATGGAATTGTTACTGATGATCGATAGTGCCAAAAGAGCATCAGCGGGATATATCACAGCAGTCATTCCTTATTTTGGATATGCACGTCAGGATAGGAAAGACAAACCAAGAGTACCAATTTCTGCAAAATTGCTCGCAAATGTATTGGAGGCGGCTGGAGCTGATCGTGTCATGACCATGGATTTCCATGCAGATCAAATTCAAGGATTTTTTGATATACCAGTGGATCACCTTCAAAGTGAGACCATATTTATAGAATATCTCAAACAACAAGATTTAACTAATACCATTTTTGCTTCTCCTGATGTAGGTGGGGTAAAAAGAGCTAGATCATATGCCAAATATTTCGAAAAGCCTCTTGTAATCTGCGATAAGGAGAGAGTAAGAGCAAATGAGGTGAAATCCATTACTGTGATTGGAGATGTTTCTGAATCAGATGTATTCCTTGTTGATGACTTGGCAGATACGGCAGGAACACTGTGCAAAGCAGCCAAAGCATTGATTGATAAGGGCGCTAGATCTGTTCAAGCCATCTGTACTCACCCAGTTCTGTCAGGAGATGCCTATAAAAACATTGAAAATTCACACATTGCTAAGCTCATCGTGACTGACACAATCCCTCTAAAACAGCATTCTAAGAAGATTGAGGTCCTTAGTTGTGCCAAATTATTTGCAAGAGCGATAAGAAATGTACACGAATACAAGTCTATTGCAGCATTGTTTGTAGAAAAATAAGCAAGATTTACAAATAATTATTACATTTGCAATCCTTTAAAAACCAGTATAATTAAATATTATGCAAGTAGTAACAATAGAAGCTCAGGCACGAGAAAATACAGGTAAAACGGCTAATAAAGCCCTTAGAAACACAGGAAGAATTCCAGCTGTCCTATATGGCAGAAATGGAGCTCAAAATGTTTCCGTGACTCCAAAAGGAGTGAAACCACTTATCTATACACCAGAATTTAAGGTGGCTAAATTAGATTTGGCTGGAAAACCTGTTGATTGCATCATTAAGGATATTCAATTTCATCCAGTAACTGATAATGTTGTACACATTGATTTTCTTGAAATGATCGATGATGTAAAGATTAAAGTAAACATTCCAGTTAGAGCAAAAGGTGATTCTGAAGCTGTAAGAGCGGGAGGAAAATTGGTTACTGCTATGAGAAAAGTAACTATTGAAGCCCTTCCTAAGGACTTAGTTGATGAATTATTCATTGACATTTCTGCTATGGAGCTTGGTGATGCTACTAGAGTTAGTGATATCGAGAAGCCGGACACAATTAATATATTAACTGTACACAGTACTCCAGTATTTAGAGTTGAAATACCAAGAGCTCTTAAGAGTGCTGCAGCTGAGGAAGAGAAGAAAGCAGAGGATGCACCAGCTGAAGGAGCACCTGCAGCAGATGCACCTGCTTCTTAAGAAAGTCAAACTAGAACCAACATAATAACACGGGACAACATTTTTGTTGTCCCTTTTTTATTGTAATGGTATTGTTTTTGTTATCATATTAAAGATTATTATAATATATAAACCTGAGTATGAAACTAATAGCTTTACTATTTATTTGCCTTTTAGGCTATTTTAATCCTGTTGATACCCATTCAGATTATCCTATTCATAAAATAGAAACAGATGGTCTGAGTAAGAGTGCTGAAAAAAGACTCCGAGCAGATATATCAGAATTTGCCATCAAATTTCAAGGGAGGTCTTATGGTTATGGAGCAAGTGGTCCCAATCTATTTGATTGTAGTGGATATACAAGTTTTATTTTCCATCATTTTGATGTTAGACTGGATAGATCTTCTGGTTTACAATCCAAACAAGGCAAGCAAAAACGAATTTCACAATTAAAAACAGCCGATTTGGTATTTTTTGGAACCCAAAGAAGGATTCAGCACGTTGGTATTGTGTTAGAAGCAAGCAGAGATAAATTAATCATGATACATTGTTCAAGCTCAAAAGGAGTAGTAATTGAGGATGTTTATCAGTCAGATTATTGGAAAGAAAGGATCCTGTTTGGAAAAGATGTAATCAACAGTTAAGTTTACTCTCTTGTTATGTTCAATAGAATACTAGATTTACTATACTTTAGAAATAAGACACCCATGATAAACCTGATTTTATTTGGTCCTCCTGGCTCTGGAAAAGGGACCCAAGCTAAAAAATTGGCTGAAAAATATAAATTAATTCACATTTCCACTGGAGATTTATTTAGGTATGAAATGGGTAATGATACTCCCTTAGGTCTTAAGGCTAAAGAATTTATTGCAGCTGGGAATTTGGTCCCTGACAGCATCACAGTAGGCATGTTAGAGAATAAGTTAAACAAGCACCTAGACTCAGCAGGATTTATTTTAGATGGTTTTCCAAGAACAATTGCACAGTGCGAAGCTTTAGATAAAATATTTGCTGATAAAAATATGTCCATCAGCAAACTAGTAGCTTTGGAAGTAGGAGAAGAAGAATTGATCAAGAGATTGTTGGAGAGAGGTAAGACCTCAGGAAGAAAGGATGATTCTGATGAATCAATTATAGAGAATAGAATCAAGGTGTATCACGAAGAGACATCTCCCGTATTTAATTACTACGACAACCAAAAACTATCGCACAAGATAAATGGTATAGGTAGTATCGAAGATATCTTTGGTAGACTTTGCGACTCCATAGATTCTTTGTCATAGGACACAAAAGCTGAACTCAGCTACGAAACTACATGTCAGATAAAAACTTTGTTGATTACGTAAAAATTTGCTGCCGGTCTGGTGCTGGAGGTGCTGGCTCAGTGCACTTTTTTCGAGACAACAAAAATGCTAGAGGAGGTCCAGATGGA
>CALHKJ010000169.1 GCA_938033975.1 uncultured Saprospiraceae bacterium
GACAAGACAGCCAAAGAAATTGCGTATGAATCTGGCTTTGGTTCTCCTCAACATTTCTCAAATGCCTTCAAAAAAGAATTTGGTATTACTCCCAATTCTGTAAGGAAAAATCCCTCAACTGCAATAGTACAGAAATAGAAATTGTCAATTTTACTTTCAAATAAAAAATGCTTTATGAATGAATTATTGATTATCAAAGAAGAGGTATTATTGGATGCTCCTCTTACTAAAGTTTGGGACTTATTAACAAACCCAAAAATGACAAAGCAGTACATGTTTGGTTGCGAAATTGTATCTGATTGGCAAATTGGTAGTCCAGTATTGTGGACAGGAAAAACTGAGGATGGACAGGAAATAGTATACGTAAAAGGCAAAGTATTAGAATATGAGTACGGAAAAAAAATTAGTTCGACCACCTTTGACCCAAATTCAGGAATGAAAGATATCCCAGAAAACCATGTTCAATTTACTTATGAATTAGAAGAACAGGAGAATCGAACTTTGTTGACTATTACTCAAGGAGATTTTTCCAAAGCAGAAGATGGCCAAAAAAGATATGACGAATCAAAGCAAGGATGGAGGGAAATGGTCATTCCATTGATGAAGAAATTACTAAAGGAATGAATCCACATTGACTGCATTAAGTCAAAAAATATTAAGTTTGTATTACTTGCTGATAAATCTTCAAAACCGAGAATATGATTTAACGCAAAGCTTCATTTTAAAATCTTATGCACAGACAAAAGGAATGAAGCAATGATAAATTGACGAGTAATATGAGAATGATAAGATTGACAGCCATTTTAATTTTTAGCCTATTTGCTAGTTTGACATTTGGACAATGCAAAACCTTAGATGATCTTCAAGATTCCAATTTAACAGAAGAAAATTATACCCTTTTTAGAGATCTATTTAAACACGAAAAGTTTGATGAAGCTTTGCCATACTGGGAACAGGTTTACAAATCCGCTCCAGCATTAGATGGTAAAAGAGATTTCATTTATACAAATGGAATTGAATTGTTTACTTATAGGTTTCACAATGCAGTTACTCAAAAAGCCAAGAGAGGAATTGCAAATTTTATTTTACAATTGTATCATGAGCACCGAAAATGCTACCCTGACAAAGAAACGATAGGTATTTCTTCTGAGGTATTAAAATTGGTTGGACCAGGAGATAAGGATTCAAAATAGCTTAGCACTTATTTTTGCACGCTCCAAAAAGTAGCGACATTCCAAGTATCTACTTTTTTCATATCTAGCATTTGTTCTTCCATTTGTTGTTTTTGTACCACATTAGATTAGAGCCATACCTTTCAGTTATGAAAAATTTAGTTGTGATTCCCTCCAGCACCCAAATTACATCCATTGATAAATGCATCAAAGGTCGCACCTAAATCAACAGTAAATCCAGGATTTAAGCAGATCCCCATTCCACTATCATAATCCACAACAGCTGTAGATGTAATAGTTTGAATGCTCTCAATGACTCCATCTGTCTCATAATCCGCATTGCCATCTTCTACATTAAATAATAAGCTCCCTGCCAACATAGTATAAGAAGTAGGACAAGCATTGTCTGCCATCATAGTGGCACTCGCTTCATACCAATGATTGCTATCGGTATCAGTTGCACTTTGTGCTGCAGAATTGAAATTTTGCAAAGTATTATTACCAGACGCTAGTAATACAAAGGTGTTTACATTATCCCATACACCAGCCTCAACAGCTGTAAGCGCTCTAGAAGGACTTGCAATTCCACCATACTGCACATAATCAACTATATTGTTCGATTGCCCAAAACTGCCTGATGGTAAGTAGAGACCAATTTCATTTTCATTTACATTTATTTCAGCCCATTGTAGAATGACATAATCACCTGGACCTAGGACAGGACTTCCCGCTAAAACAGTTACAGCAGAACTACTGATGGCATCATAAGCAGGTCTCATACATAGTCTATAATTTGTTATATCTACCATCTGTGTAGAAGAGGTGTTATATACTTCTATCCAATTATTCTGTAGATCAATCTCATTGATAATTACCTGAGCCTCACCAATCTGACAAATGAGGAATACATTAACTATAGTAAAGACAATAGTGGACTTAAATGTAGATACAAACATAGTGGTGATTTGAGGTTATGAAATCTGAACAATTGCTTTCTAAATTTAGTCAATTTTTAATTAGAATGGCGAGTTCAAATCAAGAAATTTTTCTTCTCCTTGCCAAATGCTTAAGCTTTGCAAATTCACATCATATTACAAGCTTAGTTAAAATTCATTCATTTTTAAGCTGATAAGAAGCTAAGCTGTCGATTATTTCCATTCCTTCGTCGAGAGAGATAAGCTAAGAAACTTTTGATTTTTAAATTTAATCGTACTACCTACTCGCATTTGATTTTGAATCAAAAAACTAAACATGAAAACAATTTCCTTCACTCTAATCCTTGCATTTCTATTACCATTTGTTGGGATTTCTCAGATCGAATTCAATGCTGACACAGAGCAGAGAATCGATTCTATATTTTTAGAATTTGAAAATACAGCAGGTGCTGCTGCAGCTGTGGTGCACAAGGGCAAAGTTCTATACCAAAAAGGATTTGGTTATGCCAACTTGGGACATGAGGTCAAGGTCAACAATCAAACTGTATTTGAATTGAGTTCAGTTGGAATGCACGTTACAGCAACGGCCATCTTATTATTAGAAGAACAAGGAAAACTTTCTCTAGACGATCCTATTCAAAAATATCTTACCAGCTTTCCAAATTATAAAAAAGGTGTAGTCACTATTCGGCACTGCTTTCACCACTCAAGTGGATTGCGAGATTATTTTGATCTTATCAATATTACAGGCCGAAGTCAAAAAATTTATTTTAGCAATGAAGATGCGCACGAACTTTTGCAGAAGCAAAAAGAGTTAACAATTACTCCTGGATCTGACTATCGCTACTCTCACTCCAATTATCTAGTATTGGGCTTAATTGTCGAAAAGATTTCTGGAAAGACTCTTTCTGAATTTACCAAAGAAGAGATATTCGAACCCCTTGGGATGAACAATAGTTTTTTCTACCAAGACAGTGAACAATTGATAAAAAACAGAGCCCTACTCTATGGCACGAGTGATGATGATGAAATGAAAATGAAAACCAACTTCACTTTTACGGCCTGCGGAGATGGAAGATTCTACTCAAATATCGAAGACATGTCCAAATGGATGGCAAACTTTGGGTCTAGCAAAATTGGTGGGAATCCAAATTTCATGGAAAAACTTTTTACCCGTGGAATTCTAAATAATGGAAAAGAAATGTCCTATGCTTACGGTTTAGAATATGCGAATGTGCAAGGACATTCTGTCCTTGGTCACAATGGATGGTTTGATGGAGCCACTGCAATGTTTTTATACACTCCGGCAGAAGACTTTGCTGTCATCACTATGGGTAACAATTCTGACGTAGGTGTCATAGGT
>CALHKJ010000170.1 GCA_938033975.1 uncultured Saprospiraceae bacterium
TTTGTAAGTGGACCAGGAATAAACGGTCCCTTTGCAGACAATGCCATCAATGTGGCAACCTTGACTGGCTCTAACCTCATTGTAAGCATCAATAATGTAAATCATATTGACAATTCTGAATTTTATGTTGGCAATGAAACCAACATAGACGCAGAAGCTTGCAACATCGAATTCAGTTCAGAATTCCAAGATCTCATTGAGTATGATGGATTCACAGTTCCTCTTACTGCTACCATACCAGTTATTCCCTGTGAGACCTATCATATACGTTTAATCGTTGGAGATGTGGGTGATCCAAATTTAGATTCAGCTGTTTTTCTTGAAGCAAAGAGTTTTGACCTTGGAGAAAAGGCAAACATTGTTGCTGAGGTGCCTGGTAGTGACGATGTAATTGCCTACGAAGGATGCGTCGACGGACAGTATGTTTTCACACGGAATGAATTGAATGACATCAATGAGCCATGTACAATTGACTTTAATGTTAGCCCTGAAAGTCAAGCAATCAACGGTATAGATTATGAAGAAATCCCAACTAGCATCACCATACCTGCAGGAGAGACAGAAGCAATATTGCCTATCACTATAATTAATGACAATATTGCCGAAGGACCTGAAAATATAAAACTCGAATTTACCTATGCCTGCGATTGTTTCGATCCTGTTCAGACTGAACTAATCATCAATGAAAAAACTGAGCTTATTGTAGACTTGGAGGACCAAAGAGCTTGCTTGGACCAGTCATTTTTTCTAAGTCCTGAAATTTCAGGAGGAGTTGCTCCTTATGATTTTCTTTGGATCAACAATGAAACAACTGATAGTATTGAAATCACTATAGGTGAAGCAGATCTATTTTCAGTTGCTGTTACTGACCTTTGTGGTGACAGGGAGATAGCTATTGCAAATATCAATATTCAAAGTGTACCAATTGCCAGCTTGGAAGGAGATTTTGATTTGTGCGAAATTCAAGGTCAAGGAATTCCAGTTCAATTAGAGGGAGAAGCACCTTGGTATCTCAGTTATAGCATAGATGGAGTCGAACAAGCGACATTCGACAATATTCAAACAAGTCCATTCTTCTTACCTTCTACTGTAGGTCTATACGAACTAACTTCATTCTATGATTCGAACTGCGAAGGAATTGTACTAGGCACAGCCACCATAACAAACAATTCAATCTTTGTTGAAACCATAGTCACTCAACCCTCCTGTATCCAGACCTTTGATGGTATCGTTGAAATCACCAATATTGATGCAACAAGCCCATTCAACGTAAGTTGGAATATTGAAACAGAAAATGATTTTTTTATCGAAAATCTTAATGCAGGAATCTACACCTTAATAGTTGAAGATGGCGATGGCTGCCTTTATGAAGAATCCTTTGATTTATTCGCTTCCGCAAATGACATTAGTGAATGTGCACCACTTTTCATTCCAAATGTTTTTACTCCAGATGGTACCGATGGCAACAATCTTTTCTCGATATACAGCGGTGAAAATAGTGGTATAGAAAACATCATCAGTATGCAGATCTACGATCGATGGGGCTCTTTGGTTTACGAACGGGACAATTTCTTTCCAGACAATGGAGTGACTGGTTGGGATGGCCAATTCAATGGGCAAGCAATCAGCCCAGGTTTGTATGTATACAAATTAGAAATAAGCTTTACTGATGGCAGCAACTCTGTTGTCACCGGAGACCTTAGTTTAATCCGATAGAGTCCTATTCTTACTTTATCAAAGCTTATAAACTACTTTGGTACACAAGTTTTCAATCTTAATGTATCCTTCATAACCAATGCGCTTTTTAATTTAAGCAATAAACAATATTATATTATCTTAGGTTAGTATCACATTAGTCATTGCATCCCTTATTCATGATCAAATATTTACAGTTGTTGCTTTTTCTGTTTTTGGCAAATCATCTTTTGTCACAAACTGGGATACAAACTACTGGAGGATCAGGAGTGGATAACTTGGTGAAAAATGTTTTCTTAAAAGGTAATTGCAAAAATGTAGATAACATTCGCTTCATCGGCAATGAACAAATTAGTCTTGGGGAATTTAGTAATGGCACTGAGGCAATTGATTTCTCGGAAGGAATTATCATCTCCACCGGTGATGTAGCTCTTGCATCAGGACCTAATATTTCCATTGATTCAGGATTCGGATTCAGTGATGTAAGTGAAAGCGACCCGGACCTAAGTCAGCTCGCAACAGCAAGTTTATTTGATGTAAGAGGAATAGAATTTGACTTCGTACCCTTGGATAATCAAGTCGAATTCAGATATGTTTTTGCCTCAGAAGAGTATTGCGAATTTGTGGGCAGTGAATTCAATGATGTCTTCGGATTCTTTGTAAGTGGACCAGGAATCAATGGCCCCTATTCCAACAACGCAATTAATGTAGCCAAGCTTAATGGCACAGACGTCGATGTAAGTATCAACAATGTAAATCATACACTTAACCAAACATTCTACATTCGAAATGAGTTGGCTCATGATGCATTGGCCTGCGAGTTAGATTTCAATCCAACTCTTCATGAATTTATTGAATATGATGGTTTTACCATACCATTAACTGCCACCATCCCAGTTATTCCTTGTGAGACCTATCATATTCGACTTGTGCTAGGAGATGTAGGTGATCCTATTTTAGACTCTGCTGTATTCTTGGAGGCAAAAAGTTTTGACCTAGGAGAAAAAGGAATTTTCTATGCAAATGTTCCAGGCAGTGACGAACCGAATGCTTACGAATCTTGTGTTGATGCTCAATATGTTTTTGCAAGAGATGAAGGAAGCAATATCAATGAAGCCTGTGTCATTGATTTTGAAATCAATCCTGAAAGTACAGCAACTAATGGCGTCGATTTTGAAGAAATTCCTTTGAGCATAACCATACCTCCAGGTGAGACTGAAGTAATTTTACCCATCACACTTATTGAAGACAACATTGTAGAAGGACAAGAAAATTTGATTTTAGAATACACCTATGATTGTGACTGCTTCAATCCCATTGAAAGCGAATTAATCATCAACGAAATTCCTCCATTAATAGTAAACTTAGATAATCAAATTGCATGTGCCAATCAATCATCATTAATCTTCCCAGAAATTTTAGGAGGAGTAGCACCCTTTGACTTTCTTTGGAGCACAAATGAAACGAGTGACAGCATAGAAGTCAACATAAACGAATCTTCAATGATCTCAGTCAGCATTACTGACAGATGTGGAGACACTCAAGTAGCAGAAGCAAATATTGGAATACAAAATATTCCTACAGCAAGCATGATGGGAGACTTTGATCTTTGTGAAATCCAAGAGCTAGGAATTCCGATCCAACTCGAAGGCAGAGCTCCATGGTCTATTATTTACAGCATTGATGGCACCCCACAAACCCCAATTGAGAATATTGATTCCAACCCAGTATTCATACAGACTCTATCTGAAGGCTTGTACGAATTGATTGCTTTCAATGATGCAAGCTGCGAAGGAATTGTTTTAGGTAGCACAACGATTTCTAACAGCGCGATTCAAATTGAAACCAATGTCACTCCCCCATCATGTATCCATATTTCAGATGGAAGTATTGAAATTACAAACGTGCAGGCCACCAGTCCCTATAATGTTAGTTGGAATACTGCAACAGATAATGATTTCTTAATAGAAAATCTAGGTGATGGTATTTATACCTTAT
>CALHKJ010000171.1 GCA_938033975.1 uncultured Saprospiraceae bacterium
AGCAATGATTTCATTATTAGTCTCTACCGGAGTAGGAGCATTAGCCAATCAAGGCAGTTCTGAATTTATAGCCTTAGCACTACTTCTGGCATTTATGATAGGTGTTATTCAAGTGCTCATGGGAGTATTGAGAATGGGCAATATTATAAAATTTCTGCCTCATTCGATGATCTCTGGTTTCACAACAGGAGCTGCATTGATCATAATAGGAAGTCAGTTGAAGCTACTTTTTGGACTAGACGTTCCACGAGGGAATTTAGTAGAAACAGTATACAATATTCTAAGCCAAATTAGAGAAGTAAATATTATTACCACCGCAATCGCCTTGCTGTCTTTTGCATTTTTGATAACAATCAAAAAGCGATTCTCGAAATTTCCAACACCTCTCGTACTTATCATAACCTCCATACTGGTAGTTTCCTATTTCGATTTAGAATATAATGGAGTAGATATAATAGGAGATATTCCTTCTGGTCTTCCTTCATTCTCAATAATGCCTATTAATACGAGTCATATTTTCTCTTTACTACCGACAGCTCTCATCATATCCGTAATAGGTTATATGGAATCCATAGCTGTAGCAAAGAGCATTGTAGTCAAACGAGGGAATTATAAACTCAATAACAATAGTGAACTCATAGCCCTGGGAATGGCCAATTTAATAGGTTCATTCTTCCAATCTTATCCTACCACAGGTGGATTCTCTAGAACAGCAGTAAATGACGAAGCAGGAGCAGAATCAGGAATAGCATCTATTATTAGTGCCTTAATGATCATACTAACTCTAATGTTCCTTACATCATATTTCTATCATTTGCCAATGGCAGTGCTCGCAACTATTATTGTAGTAGCAGTTTCAGGATTAATAAATGTGAAAGAAGCCAAACACCTTTACCAAAATTCTAGATCAGGTTTCCTCATTTTTCTTCTTACAGTATTAAGTACAGTTGTGATAAATATAGAAGCAGGGTTAATAGTCGGGATTCTTACATCTATTATAGTACATCTTGCCAAGCGCTCCTCTAATCATGAGTCTGTAACAAATGTTACCAACGAAACGAAAAATATATCTGAAATTCAAACTATGAATCATTTAAAATCAAAGAATATGTCGGTTGAACAAATCTATACAGGATGTCTTGCACAAGGTGCATATTATATTCAAAGCGAGGGAGAAGCTGCCATCATTGACCCATTGAGAGAAGTTTCGCCTTATCTCCAAAAGGCTGAAAAAGATGGAGTAAAGATAAAGTACATTTTCGAAACGCATTTTCATGCAGACTTTGTGAGTGGTCACTTAACTCTGGCTGAAAAAACGGGTGCTCCAATAATTTATGGGCCACATGCAAATCCTAGTTTTGATGCACAAATTGCTCAAGATGGCGAAGAGTTTAAAATCGGGAAAATTACAATCAAAGCAATACATACACCCGGGCATACCATGGAAAGTACGACCTATTTGCTTTTGGAAGAGACTGGCAAAGAAGTCGCCATTTTCACTGGTGACACCTTATTCTTAGGGGATGTTGGTAGACCAGATTTGTCACAGAAATCTGCTGAATTGACAACAGAAGATTTAGCTTCCTTTGCTTTTGATAGTCTTAGAAACAAAATCATGACCTTACCTGATGACGTATTGGTTTATCCTGCTCATGGAGCTGGGAGTGCTTGTGGCAAAAATATGATGAAAGAAACTGTTGACACATTGGGGAATCAGAAGAAAATGAATTATGCCCTAAGAAAAGATATGACAAAAGAAGAATTCATAAAAGAAGTAACTCAAGGATTGGAAAAACCGCCCGCATACTTCCCCCTTAATGTAAAAATGAACAAAGAAGGTTATGAACACATCGATGACATCTATGAAACGGGGCTTAGAGCACTCAGTCCTAATGAATTCGAAATTATTGCTGAAGAAATGAATGCACTTATGTTAGATGTTCGCAGTGAAGAGGAATATGGGGAAGTCCATATACCAAACAGCATCTTCATTGGATTGGATGGTAGTTTTGCCCCTTGGGTTGGAGAACTTATCGTGGATGTAAAGCAACCCATCATTTTGATTACCCCTGGTGGCAGAGAGAAGGAAACTGTAACCAGACTATCCAGAGTAGGATTTGATAATACATTAGGTTATTTAGATGGCGGTGTGGATGCTTGGAAAGCGGCTGGCAAAGAAATAGATATGGTGAAAAGTGTTACAGCGGATGCTATTCATACCAACCAATCCAATTTTGAAAAACAGGTGTTTGATGTACGACGAAGTTCGGAATTTTTCTCTGAGCATGTCATAAATGCTAGCAATACACCATTGAGTGAACTTAATAATAATTTAGCTAAGCTACCAAAAGAAGCTGACTTTTATCTTCATTGTGCAGGTGGCTATCGCTCAATGATTGCAGCGTCTATCTTGAAGTCTCGTGGCTACCACAATGCTATCAATGTTAAAGGTGGATTCGCAGCTATTAAAAAAACAAACATAGAAGTTACGGACTATGTTTGTCCTACAACTCTTTAACTCATTTAAAAGTCGACAAAAAATTATGGATCTATTAAATCAAACATGGGCATGGTATATCTCTGGTACTCTGATTTCCATCATCATGTTTTTATTGCTCGGGGCAGGTGGAGAATTTGGAGTGAGTTCTAACCTAAGAACTATATGTGCAATAGGTGGTGCAGGTAAGAAGCTATCCTTCTTTGATTTTGATTGGAAATCGCAAATTTGGAATTTGGTATTTATTTTAGGGGCAGTCATTGGTGGATTTATCGCTAATACTTATTTGTCCAACCCAACTGGTATAAATATTTCTGAGAATACAATAAGTGCATTATCTGAACTTGGGATATCGTTCGAACATCAGATGCTTCCTTCGTTTTTTACTTGGGAATCTCTACTCAGCTTTAAAGGTGTATTGGTTATAATTGTTGGAGGCTTCCTTGTCGGATTCGGAGCAAGATGGGCTGGTGGTTGTACTTCGGGGCATGCCATCAGTGGATTGTCAAATTTGCAATTGCCTTCCTTGATAGCGGTCATTGGATTTTTTATTGGGGGATTAATTATGACTCATATTCTTTTCCCAATCATTTTTTAAAATAAAGTACAAAATGAAGATTTTAAGGTTTTTAATTTTGGGTATTTTTTTCGGTATCGTGATGACTAAATCAGAAGCCATCTCGTGGTATAGAATTCAAGAGATGTTTCGATTCGATTCTTTTCACATGTATGGGATTATTGGCTCAGCATTGATAACGGGAATCATAATAGTACAGCTAATTAAACGAAATCAACTGAAGACCATAGATGGTCAATCAATAAAAATAAATAACAAAGACTTAAGTATCAGCCGATATCTTGGGGGCGGCATCATATTCGGTTTAGGATGGGCATTATCGGGTGCTTGCCCAGGTCCTATGTTTACACTACTTGGTGGCGGCTATTCTGTTATTCTTGTATTAATTGCGAGTGCCGTTTTAGGTACTTTCACTTATGGTTTA